>NZ_JBUEGC010000002.1:0-230988 GCF_054963655.1 Streptomyces sp. HSS9-12
GGCTACGGGTGGCGGACTGCGGGTTCAGCAACGGGCCGTGGCGAGCAGGTCACTTCGTCGGCGCTTCGGCCGCCCAGCACGCTTTGCTCCGGGCCCGCCGATAGGGTGGGCAGCCTGGGAGCGAGGAGGAAGACGATGGCGCTGACCACGTCGCTGGCCAGCCGGGTCCGGAACACGAGTCTGCCGGAAAGCCATGCCCTTCTGCCGCTCCTGGAGGCCGTGGTCAACGGCATCCAGGCGATCGACGCCCGGTTCGGCGACGACATGGAGCCCGGTCGTTTGAGCATCAGGATCCGGCGCAGTCGGCAGGAAGCACTCGACTTTACCCACGTCGGCCCAGGGCGCGCGGCGTTGAAGCCCATCGTCGGCTTCAGCGTCGAGGACAACGGAGTGGGCTTCACTCCGGAGAACATGACATCGTTCGAGACGCTGGACAGCGACCACAAGGCCGACATGGGCTGCCGCGGTGTGGGGCGCCTGCTCTGGCTTAAGGCGTTCGACAGGGTTTCGGTCCGCAGCGCCTACGAGGACGAAGCCGGATGCCTTAACGGGCGGCAGTTCCGCTTCTCCGTCCAGGGAGAGGTCGAGCCGGACGGAGAAGCGGAAACTCCAGCTGAGGTCGGCACGGAGCCTCGACGGGTTTAAGAGGCCCTTCCAGCAGAGCGCGCTGAAGACCGTCGAGGCCATAGCCCGTGAGGTCTTCGAGCACTGCATCTGGTACTTCTTGCGCCCCGGCGGCGCGCCCGACATCACGGTGGCCGATGATGACGGGGCGGTCTCGCTCAATAGCCTCATGTACGACTTCGTGTACTCCGACATGCAAAGGACATCGATCGAGGTCCGGCCGGATCGTCGGCTACTCGATCAGCAACCGGATGCAGGCCCGCCTCGCGGTGAGCGCGCTGGACAACGCAGTCGCCCGGAGAGGGCAGGTGGCCGGCTGCACCGTCCATTCCGATCGCGGGTCGCAGTTCCGTTCACGGAAATTCGTCCACGCCCTCAACCGTCACCGCCTGGCCGGGTCCATGGGCAGAGTCGGGGCGGCCGGCGACAACGCGGCGATGGAATCCTTCTTCGCGCTCCTGCAGAACAACGTTCTGGACCGCCGTCCCTGAGCCACCCGGGAAGACCTCCGCATCGCGATCGTCAGCTGGATCGAGCGGACCTACCACCGACGCCGCCGACAAACGCGGCTCGGCCGATTGACCCCCATCGAGTTCGAGACCACCATGAAACCCGCCGCAGCCCTCGCGGCATGAAACCCCGACTGTCACCTATCCGTGCAGCAGACCCGGGAGATCCAGACCAATCACCTGCCTGCTCCCCGGCAGCGGGCCGGTCGGCGACCAACCACGCGGGCGGACAGTGCCCTGTGGCCCGGTCTGCGCACCGGGCCACGGCTGCGGCCGGTCGCAGTCCCGCTGCTGCTGGAGATCACCGCGGCGGCCACCACGGTGGCAGTGATGGACGCCTCCCTGACCGGAGACGCATCCGACAGCGCGACGATCCGCAAGCTGCTGATCGTCGCCGTAGTGGGGGCAGTACTGGCCGCCGTCGCGACAACGGCCGCCTGGTCAGAGCGACGGAAGGCAATGGACGGCGATGAGTGTCGATCTGCTCGTGCTGATCTTGGCTGTACCGCTGCTCGGGACCTTGCGGTGGCGCTACTCGAGAGTGCGGGCCCTGCGCTGGCTACTGTGGACCGTCATCGGGCTCGTAGCTGCCGTTTCGGTGGTGGCGTCCGCGACCTCAGGCTCTCAAGAGGACGGCTACTGGACGACGGCGGTGATGCTGCTGGTGCTTGCCGCGGTGTGCTGGTGGGGTCTCCGGTGCACCGGCTGCTGGCCGCCTACCGCAGCTGGGCGGCGGTGGTAGTCGCGGTGGCATTCGGTGTCGGTTTCGTCCGCATCTCCTGGGTGGGCGATGAAGCGGGAGGCCTGCTGGTGGCAGACGCGACCGTGGTCCTCGCGCTATCCGCTTTCACCCTCGCGGCAGTGGTGGCCGACGCCGTGACCGGACACCCCGCCCGGATCGCGCCGAGACACCTGCCAACTCATCCGATCATCCTTCGTGACAGGGGACTTGATGAACCATCCTCGCCCGAATCCACCGTTCCCAGGCCGACACCACACCCGCGGGGCACCGTCACTCCGTGTCTCAGTGGCGCGCCTCTGCGCCCTGACGCTGGGCGGCGTCGTTCAGGCGGCGGCGCTGCTGGCGGCGTTCTTCTCCGTCGGCGCGCATCTGATGGACCACGTGGCGTTCGCAGGATCGACCAATCACAGCCAGCCGGCGGTGCGCGCCGCGATCGTATTGGTCTCGGCCTTCGGAGTGGGGCTTGTCGGTGGAGGCACCGTCGCCTGGGGTATCGGCTGCGGCCTGTGCACCGCCGCCGGGACCGTCTTGATGACCGCGTTGGTGCTGCTGATCGAACTGCTCGAGCTCTCGCCGGCCGGCTATATCTTCCCCGCTCTGTTCGGCCTGGCGGTCGGACTGATCGCCGCAGGCGGACTCCTGGAAAGGGCCGGATGGGCCGGCATCGGAATCGGCCTGCTGATCTCCTGGGCGCTCGGCAAGACCGAGCACGGTATCGAGGAGCGTTTCAGCTCCGCGGGCTGGGTGGACGAGCACGCCCATCACCTGCTGTGGATCCTGCCTGCCCTGGCCGTACTGGCCATCGCGTCGGGTTTCCTGCAGGTTCTGCTCCGTGGCAGGCGACGCGGCGCACCGGGCGGCATCACGGAGATGGTCTGAGCATGCCAGCGGAACGGCCATGGTCGCCGTTCCTCTGATCTGCACCAGATGCCCCTCTGTCAACATCGGCCACATTTAGGGGACGCAGCACCTATATCAATCCGACCGGCCCTTCGCGGAGCAGACGCAGGTCGGTCGCGTCAACCGTGACCAGGATGATCACCCTGATGCAGGCCCCCAGTCACGGCCCGAGGTGCACATACGCCGCCCACACCTCCACGGCCTCCGGGCGCTCCTGTCGGATCTTGCGTACCGCTGCGTGCACAGCGCGAGCCGCACACCGTGCCGAGGGAAGGCCGTGGGTCCCAGGGAATTCCAGCAGGTTTTCGTAGAAGCGGGTGGTGACGCGCTCGGCACGGAGGCTGTTCAGTTGCCACTGGGCGGCGACGACGTGCCGGAATCCGGCAAGCTGGAGTGCTCCGGCGAGGCTTACTGGCTCATCGGAGTTGGCCTGTGGGGCCAGGTGGGTCTGGCAGGCGGAGAGAAACGCGAGCTCCGCCCTGTCGAGGCGAAGACCGGCGATGTCCCGGATACGCAGGGAGTTGCTCGTGGCGTGGTCCCACAGGTAGAGGAGTCCGTCGGGTTCTTCCGGGTGCTGCTCGCCGTGGCCTGCGAAGTGGAACCATCCCCCAGCCCGGAGTTCTCGCAGGACGGTCTCTCGTCGAGCTCGCGCATCGCACAGAGCCCTGGCTGCGGGGAACATACTTGCGATGGTCTCGATCTCTGTGGCAACGTGCTTCAGCTTCACCAAGTCCGTTTCGGGTGGGGTTGCGCCCACGCCGACGAGGAGCATGGAGTGTCGCGCGCCGGGGCCGGAGCCGTCAGCCTCGCGGTTGGCCTTGAGAGCGCGGAGTGTCGGGGTGTAGCTGGAGACGAACCGGTCAGCGAGACTTTCGGCGTTCAGTCGGTGGGGGTCGGACCGGTCCGGGATCGCGGTGGCCGCATGAACCGGGAGATGGTTGAACACCCCGGTGGGGCACCACCAGATCCGGGGCAGCGGATCACTGTCGCTCACCGGGGAAGTGGCGGGAAGGGCATTGAGTACCGGTTCCGCAACCGTGCTCCACAACCAGTCGAGGAGATGGGTGAGGTAGTGGCGGAGGTCGGCATGCTGCCCGTCATGCCCGTCGTCCCTGTCCTCGGTCGGGTGTACGAGCCGTGACAGCTCCTGAGCGCGGAGTATCGCCTTGCGGTGTTGGAATCCGGGTAGCGGGACGATTGTGAGAGCGTCGTCGTGGAGCACCAGTGCATCCGAGCGCAGCGGACTGGAGTTGAGGACGACGACGGGGCCATCGTGGGCGGCGGTCAGAAGCTCATGGTGGGTCGGCGGTTTGAGGAAGTCGTCCAGTCCGGGCAGTTGCCGTACCTGCTGAACGAGTTGGTCCCAGTGGTGCTGGCGTTGCCTGCGGTACATTCCCCCGTGCTCCGGGCCGCCGGCGCTCATGATGTTGCGGTTGTTGCGGAGGAGCTCCAGTTCGGCGGCCAGCCGCGGGTCTTGGCGGCGGACGTCCTCCAGGTCAGTGCGCATGTCCAGGGCGTGGGACATCAGTTGACCTCGGCCGTATTCAAGGATCTCGAGTGCTTTGTCGGCGGCACCGGTATGAAGGGCGGCCGCCGCCGCATCGGAGATCGTCTGCGCAGTGTTCCTGAGGGCGTTCAGGCGGTCATCGAAGGCGAGGCCGCCCCAGGCCAGTTGCGGCAGGACGGCGGTCATGGCGGCAGTTGCTTCAAGGGCACCAGACCAGTCCGCCTGTTCGATGAGGAGCTCGGCGGCCGTGACCGCTGCCTGCCACCGCGTGGCCGGAGGGGCTGCCGTGTTCCGGGCGACCAACAGGCATAGTCGCACCGCTTCGTCCGTCTCGTCGGCGGAGGGTTCCGGAGTGTTGACAAGGCATGTGGCGAGGAGCAGCGCGGACTGTGCCCAATAGGGGCCGTCCTCGTCCAGGGAGCGGACGGCCTGCTGGTGGGCCTCGAGGGCCCGCTGCCGGAACTGCGGATTTCCGGTGAGCTGTCCAAGGGCTTGCAGCGCTTCGCTGTACTGACTCTCGGTGACGGGGCGGAGTCTGTGGTCGGAGGGTAGCAAGCGAAGAGCGTCGTGCAGTACGTCCACGGCTCGCTGTAAATCCTCGCGGGCCCGCTCGGTGATCTCCAGCGCGGCGTAGTGGACGCCTCGGCTGACGAGGCAGGTTCCCAGATCCGACAGGATCAGTGGGTGGTCCGGTGCGCTGGCCGGAGATCCTTCGAGCGCCTCTTCAAGAGCCTGCAGCGCCCCGCGGAGGCGGGCGGGATCCTGATCGAGCTCGGACCAGGCTTGCAGAGCCGTGGCGAGGTTGCGGCGGGCGAGTCGGCCCAGGACCTCGTGCGCTGGTGTGGTGACTGCCACATGCCGGGAGCACTCGGCGGCCTCTTCGAGCTGTTCACGGTCTTGCAGGAGGGCGCCGTCCTGCCTCAGGACCACCCCGAGGTTGTAGAGCAACAATTTTCGGTCCCCCGGTGGGAGGGCCGCGCTGGCGAGAGCCTTTCTCAACAGCTGCTCCGCGGCGCGGTGGTCTTCGGTGCGGCCTGGCACGGTCAGAACTGCCGCATGGTTGGAGAGGCGATGGGCCCACTGGGGAGCTGTTCCGGGGTGGGGCGCCAGAGTGACACCCTTTCCCGTGTGCTCCAGCGCACGTTCATAATCCTTCGGGTCGCCGGAGCTCTCGTACCGCAGCCGCAGCAAGGTGCCGAGCACAGAGTGCAGGATCGGGAGCTGCTGTGGGGCATCGCGGTGCGCGCAGCGCTGCAGGGCTTGTTCCGCATGGCGGATGCCGTTCGCAAGCGCCCCCTGGTCGCCCGTCGCCCGGTAGACGTCTGCGTGGAGCATGGCGAGCCGGTTGTGGATGGACTTGGCGGCCCCGCTCTCGGCCAGTTCGGCGAGGGCCTTCGTATAGAGCGCCACGGTTTCGCGGAGGTACGGTACGCCTTCTTCCGAGGGAAACTCGTAGCGGACGTCGGCCATCAGGTCCAGGTGCGGCGCGTGGTCCTGAGTTCCAGGCGGGTACGCGGCCAGGGATTCGGCGGCCAGCCGGTGTGCAAGGGCGATGTCCGCGGTTCCGAGCTGCTCGTGCTGAGAGGTCACCAGCAGGTGCCTGGTCAGGTGCCACTGCAGGTCGGCGCGTTGCTGCGCGCTCGCGGAGGCGGCCAGGCGCAGGGCGGCTTCGAGGTCGAGGCGCGCGCGGCGTCCGTCTTCCGGCATTTCGAGGAGCTGGTAGCGCAGGGCATGAAGGCGACCGCGCAGCGTGAACAGCTCCGGCTCGCCCTGCCGTTCGCCGAACGCATCGATACCGCATGAGCACAGCACGACCGCTTCCCGGCACAGCTGGTGGTCGTACGTTTCTATGTACCGCTTCAGCAGGAACTGGCCGCGACGCAGCAACAGGATCGACCAGGTCTCCACGGCACGTCCCCCGGTGGGGGACAGAAACCCGCCGGTGACCTGGCGGGCCTTGTCCAGGCTGGCCGTGAACCCTGCCTCGTCTCCCCGCACGGCGGCGAGCTGAGCGGCGGTGAGGCACACCGCCGTGTGGAGGTCCGGCGCCCAGGGCTGCTCAAGCAATCGGTTCAGTACCGGTGCCATGGTGCGGTGGCAGTCGTCGGCGAGCCGCGCATCGGACGCATCCCCGCTTGCGCTGTGACGCAGTACGTGGAGCAGCATCAGCATCCAGCGGCGACCGGTCCACGCCTCGGCGTTGGCCGGCGGGGTACGGGTCGCAGACGCCACCATGAGCTCGATCGCCTGGTCCAGGGAGTCTGGGAGCCCCGTCGCGACCCAGAGATCGCGGTGGGTGGCGGCCAGTTGCTCCTCGAGATCCGCCCTCTGGCGGTGCTGGGGGGTGGTGTTGCGCAACGCGTTCCGGTAAAAGGAGACAGCGCTCTGGAGTGCCTGCACATCGTGGGGGTCGTGGTACCAGTCCTGGAGGTCGCGGTGGGCGTATCGCCCCATGTCGGCGGCGACGAGATCCGCGTTCCGGACGAGCAGCATCCGACCCAGCAGGCGTCCGAATCCGTTCAGGCCATTCGCCTGGCTCATCCATGCTCTCCCGTTGCTCGCGCACCTGGTCGTCTAATGTGTGCGCGTAGTTCGGAGAGTAGCAAGGGGGCGGCGTGCAGGCCGAGTTGAGCGAACTTCACGAAGTAGCCGAGGACATCCTGGAGGCCGTGGCAGACTGTCGGCTATCGCCGCAGGGCTGGGAACACGTGGAGGCATGCCTGGTCGCCCTGTCCCGCTCGCTCGACAACGGTGACCCCGACGAGTTCCGGCGGGCGCTGTTCCGCCTGGAGGACATCGTGGCGGTGACGCGCGCACCGAGAAAGCTGTCGGGCGACGGGCCCACGCGGGGGATCCTGGAACGCAAGGCGCTGATCCTGGACCGGCTGGACGGGGACACACCCGAAGAGGAGCGCAGCGAGGAGCCTGATGAGCAGTGACCTGCGCTTCGCGCGGGAGGCACTTCAGCTGCACTACTTCTTCGCGTCCCAGCGGTTCGGTAACACGAGCGGAGACTTGCTGCCACTTCTCTGGGAGACGTGTGCACAAGTCGGCATGGACAGTCCGCTGCCCGCCAACAGCGAGTTGTCACTTCCTTCAGCCCTCGGGGACGGGGTCGGCTTTCGTCCCCTGCGGCAGCGGGCCGACTCCACTGGCGCACGGCAAGCGATGCTCTACCAGTTCAACGATCTGGTCGGCCTCACCGTCATGCTGGCGGCCGACGACGGACCGGGGCACACCGCGGCGGAAAGCGCCCGAGTGCTGCGCGCGCTCGCGGGCGCCTGGGACGAGGCGCGTGCGCAAGCAGCAGCACGCATCGGAACCCCCGGTTCCGACCCCTCACTCATCGGTTCCGTCTGCATCCGCCGGTCACTCAGCGCCTCCGACGGCGCCTCGCGTCCGGACCTGTCCCTGGTCGGTGAGGCGCTGCACCACGAGCTCTGGCCTCAGTCCCGGCTGTCCCATCCGGTGCTGACCGACGACGGACTGGCCTTGTGGGAAGTCATCCCGACAGGAGACACCGCATACGCCCAGCGCGATCTTCTCCTGACCACGATGGCGACTGACGCGTGCGAAGGGCGGCTGGACGACTGGAGCTGGCACTCCGGCACCGTCGTTCCCGTACCGCTGACGCGCTACCTCATCGGCGCCGCTCAGATCCGCGAGCAATACCGCCTCCGGCGCGACGACGCCGCTTCCCTGGATGCGCGCCGCGACCAGCTGGGACGGCATGGCGAAGCCCTGACCAGGAAGTGGCAGGAACTGACGGCGAGCTCGGCGGCGCAGTCCGCTATCGGCCGTCGGGCTCTCCACCGCTGGCAGCGCCTGGCCGAAGAGGCCCAGCATGCCCTGGCGGAGGAACGGTCCGGGGGCATGGTGACCCGCCGCCTGCGCAACCATGATCCGCTCACTGGAGATCTCATCCGACAGGATGCGCGTCCTCGGGTCGGGCTCGGGCGGGCGGCCGAGGGTCTTGGAGAGTGACGATGAACTACGCGTGCAGCTGGCCGCGATCCTCGAAGATGACGTGGCCTACCTGGGAATTCTTCGTGAGCACCTGGCTGAGGCAGCGCGGGTGGCCACGGAATCCGCCGCACAGCGGCTCCAGAGCCACCAACAGTACCTCTCTCTCATCCAGACCACGATCATCGGCTCCGTACTGCTCACCCTGACCGCCGTCCAGGCGCTGGCGTACAAGGTGCCTCTTCCGGTCCGCCTCCATGCTCCGCTGATCGCCCTGCTCGGCTCGCTGGGGCTGGTTCTTCCGCTGGTCGTCGCACGCCGCTGGCGCGGCGGGACCGGCGGGCGGGTTGGGACCGTCCTGGAGATTGGCGCCCTGTCGGTGAGTGGTGCAGCGGCAGGCTGGCTGATGGGCAGCTCACTCGGCTTCACCGCGGCTGTGAGCGTACCGGTCGGCGCGGCCCTGCTGATCCTGGTTGGCGGCTGGTTGACTCGGCGAACGCCGACTTGAGGGCTGGCTGGCCACCCTCCCAGCGCAGGACAAAACACCGAAACGCAGGCCGCGCCGGAGGAAGAAGCCTCCGATCGGTTACTGGACACCGCGCGGCTATGCCCCGGCCACGGAAACCCGGCCCGATCCCCCACCCTGACGACGCCTCAACCATCGTTTCAACAACACCAAGATCCACCCTAACGGCCGCCGCGCGAAGCACAGCGGCCCCGCGTGCTGCCTGCACCCGGACATCACCCCAGGCCACGATGCCCGATCACCGGCGGAACAGGCCGTCATGTCGTCGGCGAGGCCCGTGAACACGATCGACGGCCCACAGCAAGGCCGTCCGCCATCGCCGACGAGCCCCCAGCCACAGTTACATCGGCACGGCATCACCAATTACATCGGCACCCCCACAGGTGGGGCAGGCCACCGAGCCGGTCAACCGCGCAGGACCACGCCGTACCGGGTGCGCAGCCGGTGGATCTCCCACCAGTCACTGAGGCCGGGCCACCGAGCAGAGCACACAGCTGGATCGCCAGCGTTCCGGGCGGAGGTCCGCTCGCGACCAGGCCGATGGCCGCGAACTCCCAGACGAGCACGGCGGTGAGCAGGGCGGGCAGGGCCGCGTGTACCTCCGCGTCGCCCGGATCAGGTGGGAGCCCGTACACCACTTCCCAGGACCCATCACGTGGAGTGTGTCGCCATCCTCGAACCGGCCGCAAAGGGCTCCTGACCTGCAGTTTTGCCTGTGCGCATTATGTGCGGTGTGGGCGTTACGGGCGATATCTTGACGCTGAAATGACGCTCGTGACGCTCATCTGACGCTCGTTCTGATGGGGAGTCAGGCGAGTTGTCGGGCAGGTCAGGACCTGTCGGGTGGCGTATGTCGAAGGGGCGCCGAGGGCGGGCGACGCTTTGTGAGGAGCTGCTGGTTCCTGATGGTCACTTGTCCCGGAAGAGACCAGCGAGCGCTGTGACGGGCGCGTGATGGCGGCTGACCTGCGCGAATAACCCTTCAGTTCTTTCACGCTCGTGCCGGTTTACGGTGCTGGAAGTCCCAGAAAGTGCCAGGGGGACTCCCACTGCTGACGGGCGTCTTTCGGCTCTATACGGCAGTACGGGCTCGTCGAACACCTCGCTTTGGACGCGAGTACTGGAACCCGGATGTCGAGTGCCTGGCGCTCAGACGATGCCTTGCGGGATCGTGGGCTCCTGATGATCGACGACGACTCTTCGGCCTCCGGCGGCAGTGACCTGGCGGTGCTGGCCAACCCTCGCGCGCCCTATGGCGAGCGGCCTGTCGCGCGAGCCCGGCGGGCGAAGGCACAGGAGCTGATCGAGCGGCTCGTCGCCGAGGGCCGCGTCCGGATCACTGATCCCGATGACGACGAGGTTGCGGAATGGCGGCGCGTCGTCAACTACGCGAAGCGGCATGGCCTGGAACCGGCAGGTAAACGCATCGAGAAGGTCCCGCACCGTGGGCGGGGGCTGGAGCTGTTCCTCGCGGAGGGACCGCATCCCAACGCGCTGAGTCAGCGGCCGAAGGAGGGCGAGGCTCTTGTTCCCGTCCCCTCACGGCTGGGGCACCTGCATCCGATGGTGACCGCACTTAAAGATGACGAGAGCCGGCTGGTGATGCCATCAGTATTGCGCCGAAGGTCGCTCCTGCTATTGCAGGGACTGGCGGCTGAGGCAGTCCGGCGAGGCCACGAGGTGCGAAAGGCCCGGTCATCCTTCTACCCGCGCGAAGGCGGAGTGGATGTCGCTGTCGACGGCTTCGCGTATACCGTCACCGTCAGGCTGGAGTTCCCGGAGTCCACAGCTCCGGAGCGCTCCGCTCGGCTCGTCATAGAGATCGCCAATGGCCTGACTGATCGGCCCGGTCGCTGGCGGGATCGGAAGACCCGGACACTTGGCGAAGCCCTGGCGTGATCCTTGAAGAGATCGAGGCACGAGCGGGGGAGGACACTCGGCGCAGGCAGGAGGAACAGCTGGCCAGGGCAGAACGTGAAGTCCGCTGGCAAGTGGCCGTGAACGTAGCAAGGGGGCCTTGTCCCCGAGGAGCGGACACCCATTCGTATTGTTATGCGGCAAGCGTCAGGGTAGCTGACCGCTGTTCGTAGGCGGTCGGTGGCTGTTGCCCGAGGCGTGAGTGCCTGCGGCGGGTGTTGTAGCGGGTGGTCCAGCGGAAGACCGCCAGGCGGCAGGCGCGAGCCCCGTCGAAGCGGCGGGCACCACGGAGAGTCTCGCGTTTGAGGGTGGCGTTGAACGACTCGGCGAGTGCGTTGTCCGCGCTCGTGCCGACCGCCCCCATGGACTGCCGAACCCCCAACTCGGCGCAGACACCGGCGAATTCGCGAGAGGTGTACTGCGCTCCGTGATCGCTGTGGAAGACGGCTCCGGCCAGGCTGCCGCGGACCCGGGCGGCTGCCCTGAGCGCGTCGGTGACCAGTGAGGTGCGCATGTGGTCGGCGATCGACCAGCCCACCAGACGGCGCGAGAAGCAGTCGATCACCGTCGCCAGATACAGAAACTCGCCGTCGCCCACCGGCAGGTAGGTGATGTCGCCGACGTACTTGGTGTTCGGCGCGCCGGCGGTGAAGTCGCGTCCCAGCAGGTCGGGCACCGGTGTGGCGGACGGTTCGGGCACGGTGGTGACCTGGCGCTTGCGCAGCCGCAGTCCGGTGATGCCGTACTTGCGCATGACCCGTCCGACGCGCTTGTGGTTCACGCGCTCACCGGCGGCCCGTAGCTCGGCGGTGATGCGGGGCCGGCCGTAGGTGCCGTCCCACTCGGCGTGCACGGCCCTGATCCGCTCGGCGAGAGCGACGTCGGCCCGCTCGCGGGCGGCACGGGCCTCGCGGCCGGCCCGCCACTTGTAGAAGCTGGAGCGGGCGACCTCCAGTACCTGACACAACCGCTTCACGCCCCAGGCGCGGTGGTGGTCCTCGACGAACTGGAAGCGGTTGGTCACCAGGTCATCTCTTGTGCGAAAAACTTCGTCGCCTTGCGGAGAATGTCCCGCTCGGTGGCGAGCTTGTGCATCTCCTTGCGCGCTGCCGCCAGCTCCCGGCGCAGAGCCTCGTTCTCGGCCTGGAGCTCCTCGGCCGTTGGCGGGGAATCCACCGTGCTCTTCTCCGTACTCGTGCTCGTCGTGCTGCCCCCGCCGCGGCGGGCCCGTTCGGCCCGCACCCAGTTACGCAGCGTCTCCCGGCTGATCCCCAGATCTTTGCCGATGCCCTCGAAGGTATGGCTCGGGTCCGACAGGTACAGCGCGACAGCGTCCGCCTTGAACTCGGGCGAGTAGACCTTCATCACCATAAAAGATGCCTCCTACCCGGCCCCTACCGGGACCGGGATCAGAGGTGTCCACCACTCGGGGACAGGTCCCGGTCATCGCCGACAGCAAAGCCGCAGCCCTGGCCCACCTGCCCTCCGGACACTTCCACGCCAACGCGGCCTGGCTAATCCCACGACCGTCTTGCCGGCGTCGCTTCCCTGGCTCCGGGTGGGGAGGCTGGTGGAAGTCTTCACGCTCTGTATGTCGATGACACAGGCCGACGGGCTGGAACTATACGGCCCTCCATCTGCCCCTCCATCTGCATCAGCAGGCCATGGAGCTGGGCGAACACTTGCGCCGCTCGTGAGGCTACCAACGGTGATCAACTCGTTGCCCGAGGTGTGCCCTTGGTAGTGCGTGCCGACTCCGGTCTCCCGTTACACGCGTTCAGCGTGCTGCGGATCCCCTTGATGAGCCGCCAGTTCGTGACGCCGGGCTCCTCGCGGAGTCATCTATGCTCGCGCCCAGTTGGTATGACCAGTTCGCTTCAGGGGGCGGGGAGCCGCATGGCCGATGAGATCAAGTACGAGTACAAGGCCGTGCAGACGGTTCGGGGCACCGACGGTTTGGTGATCTCGAAGATGCAGAAGGACGGATGGGAGCTCGTGGAACAGCTCCCAGGCAGACTTCGCACCACCCTCAACTTCCGTCGGCCGAAGAGGCCACTGCCTTGGCGTCTGATCGGGGCGGGGGCTGCCGCCCTTGTGGTCTTGGCCGCCATCATCGGCACGGGCGTTGCGCTCGGCGACGGCGACGGCGACGAGGAGAAGGGCGCGTCGGCCAGTTCGACGGCCGCCAGTGAGAAGCCTTCTGCTACGCCGCCCGCAGACGAGCCGACCACCGCTGAGGTGATCACGGCGCAGAACAGTCCCGAGTTCGCGACGTTGTTGAAGGCGGATCCGTGTGGCGAAGCGAACGTGAACTTCGCAACCAAGCACGAGGGGCAGACGGTCGCCTTCGACGGGTCAATCAGGCACATGGCGGCCCACGCGGATGACCGGACCCGCTACGACTTCCTTCTCGGCCCGGGCGACAAGGGGCCGCAGACGACGGACGGCCCGAACTTCAAGTACGAGGACGTCAACACCGGCAACCTCCACCTGACCGGCAAGGAGGTCCCTGCCACCATTGCAGTTGGCGACAAGTTCCGCTTCATCGCCGAGGTGATCGAGTTCAACACGGTCCAGTGCCTATTCCGCCTCGCCCCGGTCTCGACGGAGACCCGGTAGCCGAAGTGGGCAGCCTCCCATCATGGAGGGAGCTGCCCGATGGAACGGCCCCCTGCTCCATCCATTCGAGAGTTTTGCACTTTCCCACCAGCTTGCCAGACGGCAGCGCCATCCTTGACCCATGCTCGCATCCAGCCCTGCCCAGCGGCTAGCCGACCACGTTCGACACCTCCTTGGCAGCGGACCCTTTCTCCAGCCCGGCGGATGGACCCACATGGGTGCTGTCATCTCCGACGTCAGCTTCCAGCCACGGTGCAACTACGAGAGGACTCTCCGACCGCGGCTCCTCCATCTGCAATTGAGCTGGGCTGATGCAAGAACAGTCCGCGGCTTCCAGCGCCGGCTCGTCACGGAAGACCTTGCCGTGGCCATGAAGTTCAACCACGCACAGAAGGTCGCGACGGCTCACGCCATCACCGACCTCCTTGCTGCCGACGGGGTCCATACCCGCGAGGACCTTCACACCTGGCTCGATTATCAGGCCAATCGCGCCGCTCTGCGCACGGTGAAGGGAGTGGGGCCGAAGAGCATCGACTACATAGGCAATCTCGTCGGCCGCTCGCACGTCGCCGTTGACGTACATCTGCGCGCCTTCGCCGTGGATGCTGGTGTTCCGGACCTCCCATACGACCAGTTGCGCGCAGTGTATGAGGAAGCCGCCGCGCTTCTCGGGCACGACAAAGGCGGACTGGAGCATGCCGTTTGGCGGCATAGGTCGAAGGCCACGTAGCCACCCAGCGGGCCTGGCCGTTGTAGGTGCGGGTTACAGCAGGCTGATCGCTCGTGGATGATGCGCGGCCGAGTTCGCGGACCATGTCTCCGGTCTTCTCCTCCCACCAGCTAGCGAAGATCCTGCGGTGGCACCATCGGGGCCAGGCGGAACCGTCCTGTGGCCGGGGAAATTACCGTGATCCCGTGCGTCGGATCACCTGTTCGATTCGGTATGCAGCTGGAGTTGCGAGACCTGTCCGTTCCTGGCGGGCAAGGGCACCACGGAGCAGTCGAGCCGGACCCCGTGGACGGGCGTTCAGTCGTGCGGACTGGACGCCCGTCCCGGCCATGGCTTGGGTCCGGGCGAACGTCAGCAGCGGAACCCGTGGGTCGTGCCCCGGGGCTCGACGTCGGTGTGAGGCTTGAACCACTCGTCCCACAGGTCGTCTTCGGCCACGTCTGCTTCCAGGAAGTCGTGCGCCCTGTCGCTGACGTCGAGCAGCCCGCTCTCATTAGCGAGGAATTCCCAGTCGTAGTCGAACCGAGAGGCCGGAAGGGTTTGGTAGACCTCGTCCGCGCAGACGGATTCGATACTGAACCCGCCGATGCTGCTCACGGCATGGCCGAATAGCACGCTCTCGGCCAGGCAGCGCGGTTCCGGGATGCCGCCGGCGAGCAGATCGGCCGCGAGGTCGTAGTACGCGCGAGCGCAGTGAAGCAGGAACCAGTTCGACTGGGCCTCCGCACTGACCGGAACGCTTTCTTCCCAAAAGTCGGGGTCATAAGCGGCGAGGTACGTCTTGTCCCCAAGGTCCTTCAGCTGCCGATGGAGAACGAATGCGGTCCTGGGCGTCACACCAACACCGCCGCAGTCCCCGCAGCCGCGCCCCCGGGGGGACGAGTCGCAGACAGCGCACTTTGCGCAGTCCTCGTCCACAGTGCAGCCGCAGTTCCGGCAGCTCCCGCAGTCGGTAGCGCTGAAAAGCGAGAACACGGCCGCGTTGCGCTGTCCCAGGCTCTCCGTAACGGCCCGCGCGGTTCTGCGCGCAGCCTGGGCCCGTGGGGCGTCACCATTTGCGTCCTTGATCTCCTCCGCGATGTCAGTGATTGCCCTCCTGAGGGGGCCAGGCAGGGAAGCCGAACACCGGTGAACCTTCGCGACGGCGCCTGTTCCTCCCTGGAGAGCCGCATTGAGTGTGAGGGTGAGCAGCTGGGATTCGTCGCGATCCTCGAACGTCCCGATCTTCGAGAGCTCCGGCCCGCGGGGTGTCCCCCGCATGCTGAACAGGATGGCGCCGTTGCCCTTGGGCTGGGTCAGGAAGAAGAGATGCGACGGTGCGGAACGTGCCGGCATGGCTGAGCCTCCGAGTGGTGCGCGCGGGCATCGAGCGCGGGC
This sequence comes from Streptomyces sp. HSS9-12, assembly GCF_054963655.1. Taxonomy (NCBI): domain Bacteria; kingdom Bacillati; phylum Actinomycetota; class Actinomycetes; order Kitasatosporales; family Streptomycetaceae; genus Streptomyces; species Streptomyces sp. HSS9-12. The sequence goes on from NZ_JBUEGC010000002.1 coordinate 15,415, forward strand.
ACGGCAGGGAACACCGCCGCAGGCTCGTGCCTACTACGTGAAAGATGAGGTGAGAGACAAGCCGGTGGTCCGGGTGCGTCCGCAGACTCCTTGGCTGAAGCGCAGCTGGTGATCTGGCTACGAGCGAGACCCCGTTGCTGGCACGCGGAAGCCTGCCATAGAAGGTGCCGGGAATGCCAGTGAGTTCACGAATCCTGAGCTGGGGTGCACATTGTTCGATCCCTCAACTCCTGCCCCCTCCACCCTGATGTCCTGGTTCCCGGCGTTGCTCCGGCCGTTCGGCCCCGTCTTGCAGACCGTGTCGTAGCAGCGCCAGAGCGGCGGCACAGCTTGATGCTCGTGCCGCCGCAGCGGGCGCACTTCGGCGGGCGGGTGAACAGCTCGGCGTGCTCGTGCTCCAGGAGCTTGCGGGCGAAGTGGCCGCCGCGCATCGTCACCATGACCTCGCGGGTCCACGCCTGGGACAGGGTGTTGAGGCTGCCGATCATCACCGTCCGCTCGTCGATCACCGCGATCTTCTGGTGCATGACATTGACGGGGACGACCGTGTGGACGACGGCCCGCAGGTCCGCGATGAGGCTCTGGCTGTCCGGGCGGGCCTGGAGCTGGTCCTGTCGTCGCGGATGAACACGGTCACGCGCACGCCGCGTCCGGCCGCCTCGTGCAGCAGTGGCAGGATGCCGCGCACCCGGTTCGCGACCCACGGCGCCCACAGCCAGACCGAGGCGCGGGCCTTGCGGATCTCGTCCTCGAAGGTGCTGAAGAATGTCGTCTCGTCGTCGATGCCCGTGACCTCGACATGCCGGGCCAGCACGTCGGCGAGGACGCGCCGAACTCGCCGAGTTTCCGCGCGTCCTCGTGGGGCGGGGTGATCAGTTGCCCAGCCCGCAGGCGCCGGCGCCGGGGGTGCCGACCAGCGCGGCCATCGGCCATGGGTACCGGGTTCTCGGTGGCGACATCGAGGTCCTGGCGTATCCGCCGGTGAGGACCAGCGGATATGGGGAGCCGAGGGTGATCACATTCGCCAGGAGCCGCGTGTGCAGCTCTGGCATGTCCGTCACGCGGCTGCCCGGGTGCGGGAGGCGAGCTGGGGGAAGGTGTCCTCCCACACAGTGCGCACGGTGCGACCGGCCACGGCGTGCAGCACCGGCCACAACTGGAGGAGCAGGTCCTGGTTGAGGTAGCGGGGCAGGTCGTCGCGCAGTCCCTCGTGCAGGACAGTGCGGTACAGGCCCATGCGCTGGCGAGGCTTGCTCATGTCATATGAGGTCATCCCCGACCAGGCCATGTGCAGAGGCAGCTCTACGACCCCTTGGATCGGGCCGTGCAACTCCTCCAGCGACTCCGGCAGACGCCGCCGGAACTTCTCCCGGTACAGCGCGAGGTCCTCGGCCTCCGCCCCCGAGAGGTTCTTCGGCATGGGTGCGGGGTGTTGTGGGCTGGAGGGCATGCCTCCATTCTGGGGCCGGAGTAGTGGCGCGGGCCATGATGAGCCAGCTGGCCTCTGGAGTGAGCGGGACGGAGCCTGCTGGGGCAACTGGTCGTGGCAGTTCGGTCTGGCCCGAGTGGGCGGGATGGGCTGTCGACCGTGACGCTCGTTTGACGCTCTGGGCGCACTCACGCTGCGCGGCGAGCCGAGAAAGCTGCTCTGACCTGGTCTTTTTCGTGACTCGCTCAGGACGACATCTTTCCGATGACGTCGCACGTGGAGTGCGTGGCCATTTTGGAGCCTGCTACGAAGGGGCTCTGACCTGCGAGCTCTCGGATTCCTGAGGTTCCGAGTGGGTCGGCCCGACCTGTTTTCACGGGCGCACGACGTGGAGCAGGCCGCATGCCGGACGGACGCTGGCTGACCTGCGGTTTCGATCGGGTGACAGGAAGGCGGACGCGTGGTGCCCCCGGTCTTCGCTGGGGCCGTGCCGGGCCGTTCTGACGCTCATGTGACGCTCGCCCTGATGGTGCGTCAGGTTGTGTTCGTGCCCGGACTGCCGGTCACCTCCTTGATACGGGCGCCGCACTCGGAGGTGGCCCGGTGGCGCCGAGCGAACTGCTCATCCGCCGGTCACGAGCCGGTGTGCAGCATGGTCGGCGGTGGGGTCGGGCAGGGTCCAGTGCCCGGTGGGGTCCCAGCCGGACGCGGTGGCCAACCGATCGAGGCAGGCGCGGAACGGACGCAGCATCCGCCCCGCGCCCGGGCATCGTCAGCGTTCCGGGGCGGCGATCCCTGCGCGCAGTGCCTTCTTGTCGACCTTCCCCATCGGTGTGCGCGGAAGCTGCGGCATCGAGATCAGCCGGTCGGGGATCTTGTAGGCGGCCAGGCCGCGGCTCCTGAGGAACTCCTTCATGGCGGACGGGCGGACGTCCGCCTCGTTGAGGACGACGAACGCGTAAGTCCGTTCGCCGAGCACGGTGTCCGCCATGCCGATCACGGCCGCGTCCTGCACGGCGGGGTGAGTGCGCAGCTGCCGCTCCACCTCCTCTGCGGAGACCTTCTCGCCGGCCCGGTTGATGACGTCCTTGATCCTGCCGACGATCATGATGTTGCCGTCCGGCCTGCGCCGGACGAGGTCGCCGGTGCGGAAGAAACCGTCCGGCGTGAACGAGTGGGCATTCTCCTCGGGGGCACGGTAATACCCGCGGATGGTGTACGGCCCCCGCACCTGCATCTCGCCCGCCTCCCCATCGGGCACGGGGTTCCCCGATTCGTCGACGATCCGGACCTCGTCACCCGGTGACATCGGGCGGCCGTCCGTGTTGACGGCCACCTCCTCCGGGTCGTCGAGCCGGGTGTGGGTCAGCAGCCCCTCGCTGATGCCGTACCACCGCTGGATCCGGCAGCCCAGCACCTGGGCCGCACGGCGCGCCAGGGCCGGGTCGAGCGGCGCGCTGCCCACCTGGATCAGCAGGCGGGACAGTTCGCCGCGCGGTCGTCCAGAATCGGCCCACAGCCGCAGGACCGAGGGCACGACCGTGGTCACGGTGACCCCCTCGCGGCGGATCAGCGAGAAGACGTCATCGGGCCGAACGCTCGACGTGAGGACCGCCTTCCCGCCCAGCAGGAGACTGCCGAACACGCCCGGACAGGCTAGGGCCGCCTGGTGCGCGACCGGGTTGACGGCCAGGTACACCACCTCCGGGCCCACCTCCATCGCCTCCGCGCAGGCCCGCATGACGTACTCGTAGTCGTCGTGGGTCCGGGGAATCAGCTTCGGCAGTCCGGTGGTGCCACCGGAGAGCAGGAACAGCGCGGGGGCGGACGCGTCAACCCGGGGTAGCGCGACGTCCTGGGCGTCCAGCGACTCCAGCTGTGTGAACTCCTGGGCGTCGCCGCTGACGATCACGTGCGGGACCGATGGGATCTCCCGGGCGATCGTGCGGTAGTCGAACCCGCCGAACTCGTCCTTCGCCACATAGGCAACGGCCCCGGAGTGCGCGCACAGATGCGTGATCTCGGCCCTGCGGTGACCGGGCAGCGCCAGCACCGGGATGGCTCCGGCCCGTAGCAGCGCGAAGACCAGGACGACGAACTCCGGGATGTTGGGGAGGTGCACCACCACCCGGTCCAGGGGTCTGATGCCCAGTCCGATCAGGCCGCCCGCCAACCGATCCGCCCGCTGGGACAGCTCCGCGTAGGTCATCCGGCGTTCGCCGCACACCACGGCCACCCGCTCGGCGTTCCGTTCGCACGACTCGTGCAACAAGTCACCGATCGGCCGGCCGAGCCAAACCCCTGTCCGGCGCAACTCCGCGGCGAGCTGTTCGGGCCAGTGCACAAAACCGTCAAGCATGATCGCGTTCCCTTTCAGCGGTCGGTCGAGGCGTGGATCGAGGGGGCGCGGGGGTCCGGGTGGAGCCGCGGGTGCGCTCGGTCCGTCCTGGCCGCGGGCCGGCGGCAAGGCGGCTGGAGGGCGGGTGCCTGCGGTCCTTGCTGTCCTGTCCCTTGGCATCGTCAGCGCCGCGGTCCACCGCCCCACCGATCTCTTGCCGACATCTGTCGCGGGCCGCGCGAATCCGCGATGAGTGGAAAACATGGTGCGGACGGAACGACGGCCGGCCAGGAGGGCGAAGAGGATGAGCCGGATACGGGAACGCGGATGGGTGCGGTCGATGACCACCGGTGACCCGCTCGGCGTGCGCGTGGTGTGCTTCCCGCACTCGGGGGGCTCGGGGATCGCCTTCGGCCCGTGGTCGGCCGCAGTGCCGCCCGGTGTGTCGCTGATGGCCGTCCAGTACCCGGGCCGCGGCGACCGCTTCGGAGAGCCGCCCGTGGACGACGTGGCCGCGATGGCCGGCTGCGTGGCGGCGGAGCTGCTGCGGTTGCCGCCGGGCGACCACATACTCTTCGGGCACAGCCTGGGCGCGCTGGTCGCCTACGAGACCGCCCTGCTGCTGCGGGACGCCGGCGAGGAACCCCGGGCGCTCTGCGTGTCCGCCGCTCTGCCGCCCGGACGGATGAACAACAGAAGCATCCACCTGGCACCCGACGACGAGTTCTGGACGACGCTGTGCGCGCTGGGCGGCATCGAACCCGCGATCGCCGAGAACGCCGAGCTGCGCGACCTCCTCCTGCCCGTCATCCGCTCGGACCTGCGGGCCCACGCGACCCATCGGCCCCGCCCGGGCACCCGTCCGCTGTCCTGCCCCGTGCGCTGCTACCACGGCGAGGGCGACCCGTTGGTGGAGCAGGCCCAACTGGCGGGGTGGGCGGGCGTCACCTCCGGCGGCTTCACGGAAACCGTGCGGCCGGGCGGGCACTTCCATGTGACGGCCGACGTCGCGGAACTCGTCGCGGACGTGCTGAGCCAAGGCCGGAAGTGAGGCGGCCTTGACCACCATCGCCGTGATCCCCGGTGACGGCATCGGTCCCGAGGTGATCGAGCCGGCCTTGGACGTCCTCGACGCCCTCGGGCTCGGGGCGCGGACGGACGTCCTGGACCACGTCAACGCGGAAACCTACTTGCGCACCGGAACGGCCCTGACCGGAGCCGACCTCGACCGGATCAGGTCCAGCGAGGCGGCGTTCCTCGGTGCGGTCGGCGATCCCCGGCTCAGCGACACCGCGTACGTGCGCGCTGTCCTCACCACCCTGCGTCTCGAACTCGACCTCTACGTCAACTACCGGCCCGCCAGACTCTGGCACGACAGGCTCAGTCCGCTGCGCGACCCGGCCCGCCGGGCGATCGACTGTGTGATCGTCAGGGAGAACACCGAGGGCCTCTACAGCGGCATCGGCGGCGGTATGCGCACCGGGACCCCCCAGGAGATCGCCATCGACGTGGACCTCAGCACCCGTCAAGGCGTGTCACGGGTCCTGGAGTTCGCCTTCTCCGTGGCGCGCAGGTCGGTGTGCCTCGTCGACAAGGCCAACGCCGTTCGCAACGGCGGGCAGTTGTGGCAGCGGTGCTGGAGCGAGGCGGTCGCACGGCACCCGCACGTCGAGACGTCTCACCTCTACGTGGACACCGCTGCGCTACGGCTGGCCACCGATCCGACCGCCTTCGACGTCATCGTCACCAACAACTCCTACGGCGACATCCTCAGCGACCTCACGGCCGCGCTCGCCGGCGGCCTGGGCGTCGCGGCGTCGGCGAATCTCAACCCCGTGACCGGACAGGCGCTCTTCGAGCCCGTGCACGGCAGCGCCCCGGACATCGCGGGTACCGGCACCGCCAACCCGTTCGGCGCGATCCTCTCCGTGGCCCTGCTGGCCGAGCACCTGGGCTGGACCGAGGAGGCGGACGCGGTCCGCCGGGCGGTCGCCGCTGCCGTGGCGGCCGGCCACGTCACCCCCGATCTCGGCGGATCCCTCAGCACGAAGGAGGTGGGCACCGTGGTCCTGACGGAACTGCGGCGGCCGTAGCGAGGTGCGGACGCGGATACGACCGCGGAACTGCGGGCGGAACAACGGACGAGGGGCGGGGACAGCATGAACGGCAACGGCACGAACCGCACGGACGCGAACCCGGAGACCGTCATCGTGGGGGCCGGTCTGGTGGGCGCGGTCACGGCTTGCTACCTTGCCCCCCGCTTCGGACCGGTCACCCTGCTGGAGAAGCGGGCGGACCCCAGACTGGAGCCCGGTCCAGACCGCCGGTCACTCGTCGTGATGCTGTCGGCGCGCGGCTGGCGCGCCCTGTCGGACCTGGGCGTCGCGGACGCCGTGCGCCGGATATGCGTCCCTCTGCACGGACGCTGCGGGCACCTGCCCGACGGCCGGACGCGGTCGACTCCCTACAGCCGGGACGGACAGCCCATCTGGGCGGTGGAGCGACGGCGGCTGCACCAGATCCTGCTGGACGCCGTCGAGGCGACCCCCGGTGTGCGTATCCGCTTCGGGCAGCGGGTGCGCTCGGTGGACCTGGACGAACCCGCGGTGCTGGTGGAGGACCGGCACGGCTCGCGCCGGCTGACGTGCCGCCGGGTCCTCGGCTGCGACGGCGCGCACTCCGCGGCCCGGGCCGCCCTGGAGGCGCGTGGCGCCCGGGTCGAAGTGCGCAAGCTGGACCTGGCCTACCAGGAGATCGACGTACCGGGCGGCCCGCTGGACCCGACCATCACGCACTACTGGCCCACCGGCAAGGCGATGTTCGCCGCGCACCCTCTGCCGTCGGGAAGGCTCTCCGGCTCCTTGTTCATGCGTCTCGACGGCCATGCCCCGTCCTACGCGGCGGCCCGCGGCGGCCAGGACCTGTCCGAGATGTTCGCCGCCCACTTTCCCGAGCCGACCGCGATCATCCCCGACATCGCGGACCAGCTAGCCACCAAGGCCGTCTCGACCCTCACGGCCGTCCGCTGCGACCGATGGGTCTGGCGAGACACCTTCGCGCTGCTCGGTGACTCCTGTCACGCGATGGCGCCCTTCATGGGGCAGGGCATGAACTGCGGCTTCGAGGACGCCCGGGTCCTCGTCGACTGCCTCGACGCCTCCGCCGACTGGGCGGCAGGCCTGGCCGCCTACGAGAAGTCGCGGACCGAGGACGCCGACGCGATCTCCGGGCTCTCCTACCGGCACTACTTCACCATGGCCAACCCACCTCGCGAGGAGACCGCCGCGGACGTGCTGCGCGGGCGGCTGACGGCCCTCTTCCCCGACCGGTTCGTGCCCCTGTACGAGCGGTGCGCCTTCAGCGAGGACAGCTACGCCTCCGTACTGCGCGACGACCGGCGTCTGGACCGGCTCGTGGCGGATCTGCTGGCCCGGTACGGCACCGAACTGGTCTCGGCGCCCGATGACCGGCTGCGCGCCTGCACCCCTCCCCCCGCCCCGACCACAGCCTCCCTGGAGGACTCCGGATGTTCGTGATCCTGTTCAAGTCGCACCTGTCTGAGCAGGCCGGCGAGGAGTACTACGCCACCGAGGAGCGGATGCAGGAGCGGGTGCGCGCCATCGCCGGGTCCGACCCGGTGGAAGTCAAGCATTACACCGGGGAGGACGGTGAACGTCTCGCCGTCATGATGTGGCGCGACGAGGAGACGTTGGACAAGTGGCGTTGCGACCCCGAGCACCAAGTGGCGCAGCGCATGGGCAGGAAACATTGGTACTCCGCCTACGAGTTGACCGTCGCCCAGGTGATCCGGACCAGCGCGCACGACAACCGGAGCCCGGCCGCAGCGGCCGAGGAGCCGCGCTAGCAGGCGGAGGACGGCCGTGGTAACGCCCAGATCCGCGGTCGAGAGATGTTCTTCGAGGGCGGTTGCGGCGGGCGCCTGCCCGCGCGGGGTGGCGGAGTTTTTGCGGGTGCTGGCCGATTCCTTTTCGATCTCTGGCCTAGATCTTTCATCGCAGTTGTTCAACCACACGGGCCGCGACAAGCATCGGCATGGCGAGGGGCCGTTGTCCGGGAAACCACTTTGCTGGGGGATTTGGATGGGTTGCACCGGAGTCACATCCGCGCAGGAGGCCATGTGGCTCGCGCAGGAGTTCACCCCTGACGTACCGAACAACGTGGCGACTCTATGGGACATCGACGGTGACCTGGACACCGCCCTGCTCGCCGAGGCCCTGCGGGCGGCGGTGGCGGAAGCCGACGCGCTGAGGGTGAACTTCCGCCGCGACGACGGAGTGCGGCTGGTCGCCCGGGACCTCGGGGCGTGGGAGCCGTTCCGCCTCGACGTCGGCGATGCCGCCGACCCCGCCGACGCGGCCCGCGCCGTCGTCGCCGATCTCGTGCGCCGGCCCTTCGACCTGGCCGAGGACGCGCTGCTGCGGATCGGCTCCATCCGGCTGGGCCCCGGCCGTCACCTGCTCGTGCTCGTCTTCCACCACGTCCTCACCGACGCGTTCGGCGTTCTCACCCTGCTGTCCCGGCGGATCGCCGAGATCTACCGCGCGCTGCGCGTCGGCTCCGCGTTGCCGGAGGGCGCCCCCAACCCGCCGGAGGACGCGGCGGCGAACGACGCCGCCTACCGGGCGTCGAAGCGATTTGCCGACGCCGAGCGGTTCTGGCCCGACTACCTCGCCGGAGACCTGCCCGCCGCCCGCCTGCCCGCCGGGGTCCGTCCCGGCACCGGCGCCCCCGCCGGCGAGCCCGGGTACTGGGACGGCCTCACCGCACCGCAGGGGATGTCCACCCGCACCGTGACGGTCCCGGCCGCCGAACTCGCCGCCTGGGAACACGCCTCCACCGCGGCCGGGACCTCGGTGCCCGACCTGATCGCCGCGTCCGCCACCGCGTTTCTTGGGCACATGTGCGGTCTGTCCGAGCCGCTGCTGACCATCACCGTCAATCACCGCGTCGGCGCACTGCGCTGCTCCCTCGGCCTGCTCTCCAACCGGGTGCCGCTGCGCTCGAGGGTGGACCACGCGGCCGACTTCGTGGAACTGGCCGAGGCGCTCGGCCGGGAGCGGCGCCGTGTCCTGCGGCACGCCCGGCACGACATATCCCTGATCAAACGGGCCACCGGCCACGCCGGCGACGCGCGCAGCCCGTTCGGTGCCGTCGTCAACGTGCTCCCCTCCGTTGAAGCGCTCGACCTGGCGGGCGCCTCAGCCCACTTCGCCGGTGGCACCTTCGGCGTGATCGACGAGGTGATGGTCTGCGTCTACACCGACGGAAGGGCCGACAGCGACCTGTACGTCCGGTTCGACGCGCCGCGGGCCGAGTACGACGACCAGGACATCGCCGGGCTCGCCGAGCGGTTCGTGACGTTCCTGCGGACGGCCCTGGCCGACCCGCACGCCCCGGTCGGGACCGTCACCGCGCTGCACCCCTCCGAACGCCGCGCGCTGCTCACCGAGTACGCCGGACTCAAGGTGACCCTGCCGCCGGCGACCCCCGGGAACTGGCCGAGAAGTCCGGCCGGCTCGCCCGCCTGCTGACCGAGCGCGGCGCCGGGCCCGAGCGGTTCGTCGCGGTCGCGGTGCCCCGTTCCCCGGAACTGGTCGTCGCGCTGGTCGCGGTCCTCAGGGCGGGCGCCGCCTACGTCCCCGTCGATCCGGACTACCCGGCCGCGCGGGTCGAGTTCATGCTCGCCGACGCCAAGCCCGCGCTGCTGCTGACGGTCAAGGACACCGCGGACCGGCTGCCCCGGACAGATGTCCCCGTGGTCATGGTCGACGACGCCCCGCTCACCGAACGGCCCGTCACCTCCACCCCGCACGGTGTCGACCATCCCGCGTACATGATCTACACGTCGGGATCGACCGGGCGGCCCAAGGGCGTCGTCGTCACGCACGCCGCGATCGTCAATCGGTTGCTCTGGATGCAGGACCGCTTCCGGCTCGACGGCACCGACCGGGTCCTGCAGAAGACGTCCGCCTCGTTCGACGTGTCCGTCTGGGAGTTCTTCTGGCCGCTGATCACCGGCGCCACCCTGGTGGTCGCCCGGCCGGACGGGCACCGGGACCCGGACTACCTCGCCGGGGTGATCAGGCGGGCCGGTGTCACGACGGCGCACTTCGTCCCGTCGATGCTGGCCGAGTTCGTCACCGAGGAGACGGCCGCCGCGTGCACCGGTCTGCGCCGCGTCGTGTGCAGCGGAGAGGCGCTGCCGGCCGAGCTGGCCGCGCGATTCCACCGGACTTTCGGCGTGCCGCTGCACAACCTGTACGGGCCGACCGAGGCGGCCGTGGACGTCACCGCGTGGCAGTACCGGCCCGGGGCGCGCACGATACCGATCGGCATCCCGATCTGGAACACCGCGCTCTACGTCCTCGACAGCCGCCTGCGACCGCTGCCGCCCGGCGTTTTCGATGACCTCTACATCGCGGGCGCCGGACTCGCCCGGGGCTACCACGACCGCCGGGGCCTGACCGCGGAGCGCTTCGTGGCCTGCCCCTTCGGGGAACCCGGGCGGCGCATGTACCGGACCGGCGACCTGGCGCGCTGGAACGCCGACGGCGAGCTGGAGTTCGCCGGCCGCGCCGACCAGCAGGTGAAGATCCGCGGCTTCCGGGTCGAGCCCCAGGAGATCGAGGACGCGCTGACCGACCACCCCGGAGTGCTCAGGGCGGCCGTCGTCGCCCGGCCCGGCCGGGGCGCGGACGGAGCCGCGCAGCTCGTCGCCTACGTCGTCCCGGCCACCTCCGGCGGCAGCGGCCCGGCTGGCGCCGACTGGGATCTGCACGCCGGTCTGGACCTCGCCGAACTGCGGGGCTTCGTCGCGGCCCGGCTGCCCGCCCACCTGGTGCCCGCCGTCATCGTCGCGCTGGACCGCATGCCGGTGACCGCGAACGGCAAGCTGGACCGGGCCGCGCTGCCGGAGCCGGAGATCACCGGCCATGCCCACCGGCCGCCCCGGACCGGTGACGAGAGCCTCCTGGCCGCCGCGTTCGCCGAGGTGCTCGGCCTGAGCGAGATCGGGGTGGACGACGACTTCTTCGCCCTGGGCGGCGACAGCATCCGGGCGATCCAGGTGGTGGCACGCGCCCGCGTCGGCGGTCTCGCGTTCAGCCCGCGCGCCGTGTTCGAGTGCCGCACCGTCGCCGCGCTCGCACAGGCCGCGACACGCGACACCGCCCCGGCCGCCCTCGCCGAACTCGAGGGCGGCGGCGTCGGCCTGCTGCCGCTGCCCCCCATGGCCCGGCTGTACGCCGAGCGGGGCCCCGGCCTGGACCGCCTCGCCCAGTGGCTGGTGCTGGAGCTGCCCGCAGCCGTCGACCTCCCCGGCCTCACCGCGGCCCTGCGCTGCGTCCTGGACCGGCACGACGTCCTGCGCTCACGGCTGACGGACGACGGCCTGCTGGTGCAGCCGCCCGGAACTGTGGACGCCGGCGCACTCGTCGGCCGGGTCGACTGCCCGGGGGACTGGGACGGCGAGGCGTGGCAGAACCTGCTGCGAGCCGAGGCCGCCGAGGCCGTACGGCACATCGACGCCCGGGCCGGACAGATGCTCCGGTTGGTCTGGTTCCGGGGGGCCGCAGGCGGGCCGCGGCGGCTGCTGGTCGTGGCCCACCACCTGGTCGTCGACGGCATGTCCTGGCGGGTGCTGCTGCCCGACCTGGCCGCGGCCTGGCGCCAGGTCCAAGATGGCCGGATCCCCGCGCTGCCGCGGGTGGGTACCTCCCTGCGCCGATGGCTGCACGCCCTCGCCGACGAGGCGGCCCGCCCCGAACGGGTGGCGGAGGTGATGTTGTGGCGCGACCTGCTCGCGGCCCCCGTCGCACCCGTGGGCTCCCGGCCGCTCGACCCCGGCCGGGACCTCACCTCCACCACCGACACCGTCCGGGTGGAGCTCCCGGCCGACCTCACGAACGCGATCCTGACCTCCGTCCCCGCGGCCTACCGCAGCGGCGCGGACGACGTCCTGCTCACCGCCCTCGTCCTCGCGCTGGCCCGGGAACGGCGGGGTCCCACCGGCGGCACGACGGTCGTACGGATCGAAGGGCACGGCCGACAGGAGGAACTGGTGCCGGGTGCGGACCTGTCCCGCACGGTCGGCTGGTTCACCACGGTCACCCCCGTACGCCTCGACGTCTCGGGGATCGACGTCGACGCCGCGATCACCGGAGGAGCCGCCGCCGGTGACGCCCTGAAGCGGGTGAAGGAGCAGCGGCGGGCCCTGCCTGACCAGGGCATCGGCTACACCCTGCTGCGCTACGTCAACGACGACACCGCGGCACTGCTGCGCCCGTATCCGGCGGACGACATCGGATTCAACTTCCTGGGCCGTTTCTCCTTCGAACGCCCGGAGCCAGCGCCCGCCCAAGACCTCATCCCTGTCTCCGGATGGACCCCGGCGCCCGAATGCGCCGAGTTGGTCGCCGCGCCTGCCGCGGACATGCCGACGCCCAGCGCGCTGGAACTGAACGCCCTGGTGACCGGAACCGGCGACGACGCGCGCCTCACGGCCCTGTTCACCTTCGCCACCGGGGCTCTGACCGCCGACGAGGTCCGCGCCCTGTCCCGCACCTGGTGCGCCGCCCTGCGCGGCCTGCGGAACCTGGTCGAGTCCGGCGGGCGGGGACTGACCCCGTCCGACGTCCCGCTGGTCACCGTCAGTCAGGAAGAACTGGACGACTGGCAAGGGCGCTTCGGACGCGTCAGCGACGTATGGCCGCTCACGCCGTTGCAGGACGGGCTGCTCTACCACACGATGCTCGCGCAGAGCGCGTCCGAGGCATACCAGACGCAGTTCGTGTTCCGGCTCGAAGGCCCGGTGAACCCGGGGCGCCTGCGGGTGGCAGGCCAGGCCCTGCTCGACCGGCACCCGAACCTGCGGGTCGCGTTCCAGCCGAGCGCCACCGGTGAGCCCGTGCAGGTCGTCGTGGACGACGTCCCGCTGCCCTGGCGGCACCTCGACCTCACCGGCGAGGACGACGCCGCCACGCGGCTGGAGGAGATCCTCGCCGAGGAGCGGGACGCACGCTTCCGCCCGGACAGCCCACCGCTGCTGCGCCTGACCCTCGTCACGATCGGCCCCCGGCACGCCGAACTGGCCCTCACCGCCCACCACGTGCTGCTCGACGGCTGGTCGGTGCCGCTCATCGAGCGGGAACTGATGGACCTGTACACGGCCGGCGGCACCGCACCGGCGCGCCCGCACGGCTACCGGGACTTCCTGGGCTGGCTGTCACGGCAGGACACGGCACGCTCCGCCCGCGCGTGGGCCGAGGAACTCGCCGGTGTGGCGGAGCCGACCCTGCTGGCGCCCACGACGCCCGGGGCCCAGCCGACCGGCAGCGGCAGCGGGCAGATCGACGTGCCGCTCACCGGCGAGGACTCCACCAGGTTGGCGCGCCGCGCCGCGGAGTGGGGCGTCACCACCAACACCCTGGTGCAGGGCGCGTGGGCCATGGTGCTGGGGCAGCTCACCGGCGGCCAGGAGGTGCTGTTCGGCGCCACGGTCGCGGGCCGGCCCTCGGGGCTGCCGGGCGCGGACAGCACGATCGGCCTGTTCATCAACACGGTCCCGGTGCGGGTGCGATGTACGTCGGCCGACCCGGTCCCGGAGGTGCTCGGCCGGCTCCAGGACGCCCAAGCGAGACTGCTGGACCACCACCATGTGGGGCTCGCCGACATCCAGCGGGCGACCGGGCTGAACGAACTGTTCGACACGCTGGTGGTGTTCGAGTCGTTCCCCGTCGACCGGTCCGGACACGCGGCGGCGGGCGCGTCGGCGCAACCCGTGGTGACCGGTATCCGCCCGTACGCCCCGCCGCACTATCCGCTGACCGTGATCGCGGCGGCCGACCCGCTGTTGCGGATCTCCTTCCACTACCGCCGCAACGTCTTCGAGCCGACCGCCGTGGAGGCGCTCGCCGACCGGCTGGTGCGGGTGCTGCGGCAGTTCGCCGCCGGTTCGCGGGCCACCGTCGGCGCGCTCGACGTGGTGTCCGACGCCGAGCGCGAACAGGTGCTGCACGGCTGGAACGACACCGCGGTCCCGCCCCCCGAGCGGACCGTGCCGGACCTGCTCGCTGCGCGGGCGGTCCGGACGCCGGACGCGGTCTGCGTCGAGTTCCGCGGGCACCGGCTGACCTACCGGGAGCTGGACGAGCGGGCCGGCCGGCTCGCGCACTGGCTGGCCGGGCAGGGCGTGGGCCCGGAATCCCGGGTCGTGGTGCTGCTGCCCCGCTCGGCCGACCTGGTGGTGGCCCTGCTGGCCGTGTGGAAGACCGGCGGCACGTATGTGCCGGTGGACCCGGAGTACCCGGCCGCCCGGGTGCGGGCCGTGGTCGAGGACAGCGCACCGGTGCTGGTGCTCGATGAGAAGCGGCTGGCCGGAGTGGACCTGTCCGACCGGTCCCCTCACCCTGCCCACGGCCCGCGCGTTCCGGTCGGCGCCGACCACGCCGCCTACGTCATCTACACCTCCGGCTCCACGGGGACGCCCAAGGGCGTGGTGGTCCGGCACGGTGCGCTGGCGATCCTGCTGACCGGTATGCAGGATCGGTTCGCCCTGACGCCGGACGACCGGTTGCTGGCCTGCGCCACCGTCGCGTTCGACATCGCCGCGCTGGAACTCTTCCTGCCCCTGCTCGCCGGCGGCCGGGTGGTACTGGCCGGCAAGGACGACATCACCCAGCCGTCGGCACTGCTCGACCTCGTCGAACGGTCCGGCATCACCGTCATGCAGGCCACCCCCGCGCTCTGGCAGAGCCTGGTCACCCACGCGCCGGCCTGTCTGACCGGGCTGCGGGTGATCTCCACCGGCGAGGCCCTGCCTCTGGCGCTCGCCGAAACCCTATGCCGGAACGCCGCCGAGGTCACCAACCTCTACGGCCCGACCGAGACCACCGTTTACGCCACCGCCGCCCGTCTGCTCCCCGGCCGCTCAGGCATGCCTCCCTCCGTCGGCGGCCCGGTCGCCGGCACCCGGATCCTCGTGCTGGACCAGGCGCTGCGCCCGGTACCGCCCGGCGCCACCGGTGACCTCTGGATCGCCGGCGAGGGCCTGGCCCGCGGCTACCACGACAGGCCGGGCATGACCGCGGAGCGGTTCGTGGCCTGCCCGTTCGGGCCACCGGGCGCCCGGATGTACCGCAGCGGGGATCTCGCCCGCTGGACGGACACGGGTGAGGTGGAGTACCTCGGCCGCTCCGACCACCAGATCAAACTGCGCGGCTACCGGATCGAGCCCGCCGAGATCGAGCACACCCTGACCCGCCACCCTGCGGTCCGCCGGGCTGTCGTCATCGCCCGCGAGGACCGGCCGGGGGACCACCGGCTGGTGGCGTACGTGGTCCCGGAGACCGGCGCCGAGCCGCCCACAACGGAGCTCCTGCTGGAGGCGGTCGGAGAGCGGCTGCCGGCCTACATGATCCCGGCCGCGTTCGTGACACTCACGGAACTGCCACTGACGCCCAATGGCAAGCTCGACCGTTCCGCCCTGCCCCGCCCGGAGTTCGCCGGGGACGAGTACCGGGCCCCCCACACACCCCGGGAAGAGACGCTGTGCGCGCTGTTCGCCGAGGTTCTGGGCGCCGAGCGGATCGGTCTCGACGACGATTTCTTCCTCCTGGGCGGCCATTCCCTGTTGGCCACCCGGCTGGTGGCCCGGGTGCGCGCGGAAATGGGCGTGGAAATCCCGATGCGCATCCTCTTCACCGCCCCGACCGTCGCCGAACTGACCGCCCGCTGGAACGAGATGTCGGCCTCCACTCGAAAGCCGCTGCGGAGAATGACCGAAAGGTAGGAAAAACCATGACCCCCCTGTCGTACGCGCAGCGGCGCATGTGGTTCATCAACCGCTTCGAAGGCCCTTCCTCCACCTACAACATTCCGCTGCTCCTCCGCTGCCACGGCCCGCTCGACACCGTCGCATTGCGGGCGGCGTTTCGCGACCTGATGGTGCGCCACGAAGTCCTGCGCACGGTCTTCGCGGAAACCGACGGCCAGCCGTACCAGCGTGTTCTTGACCCTGCCGAGATCGACCTGCCCTGGCAGGACTGGGGCCGGGTGGCCCCCGAGCGGGTGCCCGGCGTGGTGGCGTCGGTGAGCGGCAGCTGGTTCGACCTGTCGACGGACGTGCCGCTGCGCGGCTGCGTCCTCCAGAGCGGCGACGAGGAGTTCGTGGTCGTCCTGGTGATCCACCACATCGCCGGCGACGGCGGCTCGCTGGCCCCGCTGGCACGTGACGTGTCGACGGCCTACCGGGCCCGGGTGACCGGCACGGCACCGGACTGGCCCGAACTGCCCGTGCAGTACTCGGACTACGCGCTGTGGCAAAAGGAAATGCTGGGTGACGAAAAGGATCCGGACAGCGTCGTCTCGGTGCAGAGCGCTTATTGGCGCGAGGAACTGGCCGGTGTGTCCAAGCCTCTTCCCTTGCCCCTGGACCGGCCCCGTCCCGAGGTGGCGAGTTTCCGGGGCGGATCGGTCCCGGTCGGTTGTCCGCCGAACTGCGCGCTGCCGCGGAGAAGTTGGCGCAAGCCAATGGTGTCACGACGGCGATAGTGCTCCAGGCAGCCTTGGTGGTATTGCTGCATCGGCTGGGAGGAGGCAAGGATGTGACCGTCGGCTCGCCGATCGCGGGCCGTACGGAGGAGGCACTGAGTGAACTGGTGGGCTTCTTCGTCAATACCTGGACGCTGCGCGTGCAGGTGACTGCGGAGCGGACTTTCGAGTGGGTGCTTGAACAGGTACGGAAGAAGGCGCTTGCCGCCTACGATCACCAGGATGTGCCGTTCGAGCGGCTCGTGGAGCTGTTGCGGCCGGAGCGGTCGACCGCGCACCACCCCTTGTTCCAGGTGGTGCTGGCGTGGCAGAACAACATCCCACCGCACCTGGACCTGCCGGGTCTCACCGTGACGATGGAACCGCTGCCCACCGGCAGCGCCAAGTTCGACCTGTTCTTCAACCTGGCGCCGGACGACTCCACCGGCTCCGTCGTCGGTGAGATCGAGTACGCCACCGATATCTTCGACCGCTCCACCGTGGAGGACATCGCGGCACGGTTCGTGGCCGTTGTCGAAGAGGTCGTGGCCAACCCGAGGACCACCGTCGCCGCAGCGGCCGAGGCCGGGCCCGGCCGGTCCGGCGACACTCTCGACGCAGCCGAGCGCCACAAGATCCTCGTCGAGTGGAACGACACCGCCCACGCCGTCCACTGCCCGGGACCGGTCCACGTGCTCTTCGAGGAGCAGGCCGCACGGCGCCCGGACGCCACCGCCCTGCGCTGGGCCGGCGGCACCATGACCTACGGCGAGCTGAACCGGTGGGCCAACCGCGTCGCCTGGGACCTCAAGGAACGCGGCGTCGGCCCGGAGACCGTCGTCGGCGTCGGCGTCACCCGTGGGCCGGCCATGATCGCCGCCGTCCTGGGCGTGCTCAAGGCGGGCGGCGCCTATCTGCCGCTCGAACCGGCGCTGCCCGCCGATCGCGTGGCTGGCATGCTCGCCGACGCCGGGTGCTCCCTCGTGCTGTCCACGCCGGACACCGAACGCTGGGCCCTGCCGGACGGCGTCCGGCTCGCCGAACTCGCCGACGCCCGGTCGCCCGGCGCCGACCACGATCCGGAACCGGCCGCGGGACCGGACAACACGGCGTACATCATCTTCACCTCCGGCAGCACCGGGAAGCCGAAGGGCGTCGCGGTCACCCACCGCCCGGTGCACAACCTGCTCGACTGGTGTTACCGCACGTTCGCGTTCGGCCCCGACGACGTCGTCCTGTGCGTCACCTCGCTCGGCTTCGACCTCTCCGTCTTCGACATCTTCGGCCTGCTCGGCTGCGGCGGCGGCGTCTACATCGCGGACGCCGTCCAGCAGCGCGATCCGCAGCTGCTCCTCGACGTCCTGCTCACGGAGCCGATCACCTTCTGGGACTCGGTGCCCACCACCCTCAACCAGGTCGCATCCCTGCTCACCGAGGACGGCGGGTACGAGGGCACCGACGACCTGCGCCTGATGTTCCTCTCCGGCGACTACACCCCGCTGTCGCTGCCCGACGAGGTCCGACGGGTGTTCACCGGCGCGGAGATCGTCAGCCTCGGCGGCGCCACCGAGGCGACGGTGTGGTCCAACTACTTCCGGGTCCGGGAGATCGACCCGTCCTGGCGCAGCATCCCCTACGGCCGTCCCATCGACAACGCCCGCTACTACGTGCTCGACGAGAACATGGAGCCGTGCCCCGTCGGCGTCGAGGGCGACCTGTACATCGGCGGGGACTGTCTCTGCGTCGGCTACGTCAACCGGCCCGAGCTGACAGCGGAACGATTCGTCCGTGACCCGTTCAGCGCGCGTGAGGGAGACAGGCTGTACCGCACCGGCGACCGCGCCAGCTTCTTCCCGGACGGCAACATCTGCTTCCTCGGCCGCGCCGACAACCAGGTCAAGCTGCGCGGGTTCCGCGTCGAGCCCGGCGAGATCGAGCACGCCCTGGTCCGGCATCCGGCCGTCCGCCAGGCCATCGTCACCGCCCGCGAGGACCAGCCCGGCGACCTGCGCCTGGTCGCCTACGTCGTCCCCGACACCGGCGCCCTGCCGCCCGTCGGCGGCACCGACGACCAGGTGGGGGAGTGGCAGGAGGTCTACGACCAGACCTACTCCGACGACAGCGGACACGGATTCGGTGAGGACTTCACCGGCTGGAACAACTCCTCCACCGGTGAGCCGATCCCGCTCGACGAGATGCGGGCCTGGCGCGACGCCGCCGTGGAAGGCGTCCTGCGCTGGTCACCCGAGCGCGTCCTCGAACTCGGCGTCGGCACCGGACTCCTGCTCGCGCACATCGCCAGCCGGGTCGAGGAGTACTGGGCCACTGACTTCTCCCGGGCCGTGATCGACCGGCTCGGCGACCAGGTGACCCGGGCCGGCCTGGCCGACCGGGTCCGGTTGCGCCACCAGGCCGCCGACGATCTCACCGCACTGCCCCGGGGCGGATTCGACACCGTGGTGCTCAACTCGGTCGTCCAGTACTTCCCCGACGAGCGCTACCTCGCCCGGGTGCTGGACGGCGCCTGGGAACTGCTCGCGCCGGGCGGTCGGATCGTCCTCGGCGACATCCGGCGGGCGGCCTCCCTGCGCACGCTCCAGGCGGGCGTCCAGCGGGCGAAGCACCCCGATGCGGCACCGGCTGTCCTGCGCACCACGGTCGACCAGGCCGTCCTGCTGGAGAAGGAACTGGTGGTCGACCCCGAGTGGTTCTTGCGCTGGGCAGACGGGGCCGGAGCGGCCGGAGCCGACATCCGCGCCAAGGACGGCATCCACCACAACGAGCTGACCCGGCACCGCTACGAGGTCGTGCTGCACAAGCCGGGCACGGAACCGGCGGACGCCCCGCGACGGCTCGACGGCGTCCCCACCCTGGCCTGGGAAGGCGACCTGGACCGGCTCGCCGACCGCATGGGCGACCGGCCCGAGTCGGCGGTGCGGATCACCGGAATCCCGAACGCCCGCCTCACCGAGGAGGCCGCAGCGGCCCGCGCCCTCGGCCTCGACGGCTCCGCCGCGCCCGAGCTGCCGCCGCTCGACCCCGCCGAGATCCGCGCCTGGGCCGCCCGGCACGGCTGGGACGCGGTGCCGACCTGGTCGGCCGACGGGGTCGACCTGCTCGACGTCGTCGTGCTGCGCGACGGCCCGGCGGCCGGCACCCCCCTCACCGGCACGTACCTGCCGGCCACCGACGGACGCACCCCGGCGAACGACCCCGCGGCCGCCGCCGTGACGGCACTGCTGCCCGCCCTGCGCGGCCATATGCGGGAGAGTCTGCCCGAGTACATGATCCCGGCCGCCATCGTGCCCATCGCCGCCGTGCCGCTGACCGACAACGGCAAGCCCGACCGGCGCGCCCTGCCCGCGCCCGACTACACGGCCGGTGGCGGCCGGGCCCCCGCCACACCGGAGGAGGAGTCGCTGTGCGCGCTGTTCGCCGCGGTCCTCGGTCTCGACCGGGTCGGCGTGGACGACAACTTCTTCACCGTCGGCGGCCACTCGCTCCTGGCCACCCGGCTGGTCAGCCGCATCCGGGCCGAGCACGGCGTGGAGATCCCCATCCGGGCCGTCTTCCAGTCGCCCACCGTCGCCGAACTGGCGGCCCACCTGACCACCCTGAACCACCTCCGCGCGCCGCTGCGGCCCCAGGTCCGACCCGAACGGCTGCCCCTGTCCTACGCCCAGCAGCGGCTGTGGTTCATCCACCGCTTCGAGGGACCCTCGGCGACCTACAACATCGCGCTGGCCCTGCGGATGCGCGGCGCGCTCGACACGGCCGCCCTGCGCCGCGCCGTTCACGACGTCGTCGTGCGGCACGAATCGCTGCGCACCGTCTTCGGCGAGGCGGACGGGCAGCCGTACCAGCGGATCCTGCCACCGGCCGCGGTCGAGGTCCCCTGGGAGGAACGCGAGGTCACCGAGGCCGAACTGCCCGGCGTCCTGCGGGCGGCGGCGCGCCGCCCGTTCGACCTGGCGGCCGAGATCCCGTTCCGCTCCTGGCTGCTGCGGACCGGCGAACGCGAGGCGGTGTTCCTCATCGGCGCGCACCACATCGCCGCCGACGGCTGGTCCGCCCTCCCGCTCGCCGAGGACCTCACCACCGCCTACGAGGCCCGCCGCGAGGGCCGGGCGCCCGAGTGGGAACCGCTTCCCGTGCAGTACGCCGACTACACGCTCTGGCAGCGGGAACTGCTGGGCGACAGCGAGAACCCGGGCAGCCTCTACCGGCGGCAGCTGGACTACTGGACGACCCAGCTGGCCGGCCTGCCCGAGATCGTCACGCCCCCCACCGACCGGCCCCGGCCCGCCGTCGCGTCGTACGCCGGCGATCTGGAACCGCTCGCACTCGACCTCCAGCTGACCGACGGCGTGCGCCGGATGGCCCGGGAGTCCGGCGCCACGGTGTCGATGGTGCTCCAGGCGGCCCTCGCCGCGCTGCTCACCAGGCTCGGCGCGGGCACGGACGTGCCGATCGGCTCACCCATCGCCGGACGCACCGACGAGGCGCTCAACCGACTGGTCGGCTTCTTCGTCAACACGTGGGTGCTGCGCGCGGACACCTCCGGTGACCCCTCCTTCGCCGAACTCGTCGGCCGGGTCCGCGAGAGCAGCCTCGCCGCCTACGACCACCAGGACATCCCGTTCGAGCACCTGGTCGAGGTGCTCAACCCGGTCCGCTCGCCCGCCCACCACCCGCTCTTCCAGGTGTGCCTGGCCCTCCAGAACAACACGCGGCCGGAGTTCCACCTGGCCGGCCTGACCGTGACCGAGGAGCCGTTCTCCCTGGGCACCGCGCGCTTCGACCTGTTCATCAGCGTCACCGAACGGGACGAGGAAGGCGCACCGGCCCGCATCGAGGGCTTCGCGGAGTACGCCACCGAACTCTTCGACGCCGGGACGGTCAGGACCCTGCTCGACCGCTGGCTGCACTTCCTGCGCCAGGCGGTCGCGGCGCCCGACACGCCCATCGGATCCGTCGGTGTCCTGACCGAACACGAGCGCGCGGCGCTGAGCGCCTGGGGCGGCCCGGCTCGAGGCGCCGGGTTCGAGGCCGGCACCCTTCCCGAGCGGTTCGCCGCCGCGGTCGCCGCGACGCCGGACGCGACCGCGCTGGTCTCCGCGGACTCCACGCTCACCTGGACCTACGCCGAACTGGACCGCTGGGCCAACCGCCTCGCGCACCACTTCCGGGCCCGCGGCGCCCGCCCGGCCGACCGCGTCGCGCTCGTGATGGAACGCTCGCCGCTGCTGGTCGCCGCCATCCTCGGCGCCCTCAAGGCCGGTGCCGCCTACGCGCCGGTCGACCCGACCTACCCGCCCGAGCGCATCGACTTCCTGCTCGCGGACCTTGATCCGGCGGTCACCGTGGACGAGGGACTCGCCGAGGAGGATCTCGACGGGCTGCCCGACTCGCCGCCCGAGGTCGAGGGCGTCGGCGAGCACGCCGTCGCCTACGTGATGTACACCTCGGGTTCCACCGGCCGCCCCAAGGGCGTGGAGGTGACCCACCGCAACGTCGTCGACCTCGCGCTCGACGGCTGCTTCCGCACCGGCGCCCATCGCCGCGTCCTCGTCCATTCGCCGCACACCTTCGACGCGTCGACGTACGAGATGTGGGTGCCGCTGCTCGGCGGCGGCACGGCCGTGGTGGCCCGCGCCGGCCGGCCGGACACCGCGGAACTTGCCCGGGTGATCACCGAGCGGGGGGTGACGGCGCTGTGGCTGACCGCCGGACTGTTCGCCGTGATGGCCGAACAGCACGCCGAGTGCTTCGGCGCCGTCCAGGAGGTGTGGGCCGGCGGGGACGTCCTGTCGCCGACCGCCGTCCGCACGGTCCTCGACGCCTGCCCCGGCGTCACCGTGGTCAACGGCTACGGCCCGACCGAGACCACCACGTTCGCCTCCCGGCACCGGATGGCCTCCGCGGCGCAGTGCACCGACCCGCTGCCCATTGGCACCCCGATGGACGGCAGCCGGCTCCTCGTCCTGGACGACCGGCTGCAGCCGGTGCCGGCCGGCGTGGTGGGCGAGCTGTACATCGGCGGCGACGGCGTGGCGCGCGGTTACGCCGGCCGCCCGGGCCTGACCGCCACCCGGTTCGTGCCCGACCCGTCCGCACGGCCCGGAGCGCGCGCGTACCGCACCGGCGACCTGGTGCGCTGGGACACCGCCGGTCGCCTTCACTACGTCAGTCGCAGCGATGACCAGCTCAAGCTGCGCGGCTTCCGCGTCGAGCCGGGCGAGCTGGAGGCGGTGCTGCGCGAACAGGACGGCGTGGCGAACGCGGTGGTCGCCGTGCGCCGGGACCGGCTCGGCGAACGCCGCATGGTCGCCTACGTCGTGCCCGACAGCGCCGCGTCTACCGGCCGCGACGCCGCCGAGCAGGTCGGCGAGTGGCGCGAGATCTACGACACCATGTACGGCGGGACAGAGGTCGCCACCGACACCGTCGGCGAGGACTTCACCGGCTGGAACAGCTCCTACACCGGCCGCCCCATCCCGCTGGCGCAGATGCGGTCCTGGCGCGAGGCAGTGCTGTGGCGGGTGCGGTCCCTGCGCCCGCGCCGGGTGCTGGAGATCGGCGTCGGCTCCGGCCTGCTGCTCGGCCCGCTCGCACCGGAGGCCGAGGAGTACTGGGGCACCGACTTCTCGTCGCCCGTCATCGAACGACTGCGCGCCCAGACCAGCGCCGACCGGCGGCTGTCGGGCAAGGTGACCCTGCGCTGCCAGCCCGCCGACGACGCCGACGGCCTGCCCGCCGGGTACTTCGACACGGTCATCCTCAACTCGGTCGTGCAGTACTTCCCGGACGCCGACTACCTCACCCGGGTGCTCGACCTCGCGATGGACCGGCTCGCACCCGGCGGGCGCGTGGTGCTCGGCGACGTCCGCAACTACCGCACCCTGCGCACGTTCGCCGCGGCGGTGCACCGCTGCCGACAGCCCGCCGACGGCCCGGCCGCCGTGCAGGCCGCCGTCGAACGCGCGGTGCTCGCCGAGAAGGAACTCGTCGTCGACCCGGGCTTCTTCACCCGATGGGCCGAGGCCCGCCCGGACGACGTCGCCGCCGACATCCGCCTCAAGCAGGGCGCCCACCACAACGAGCTGACCCGCCACCGCTACGAGGTCGTACTGCACAAGGCGCCGGCGAAGCCGCTAGACCTCGGCGACCTGCCCGAGGCGGTCTGGGCGTCGGAGGTCCGTGAACTGGCCGACCTGGAGACCGCGCTGGCCCGGCACGGCGGCCGGCTCCGCCTGACCCGCGTCCCCAACGCCCGCCTGGCCGGCGAGGCCGCCGAATGGGGCGCTCCCGCCGAACTGGGCGGCACCCTCGACCCCGCCGAACTGGAGGCGTGGGGCGCCCGGCGCGGGCTCGCGGTGTACTGCACGTGGTCGGCCCAGGCGGGTGACTGCTTCGAGGCGGCCGTCGTGCCCGACGTCGACGCCGTCTGCTGCGACGGCCTGTACCGGCCCGCCGGCGCCCCCTCGGCACGGCTGGCGAACGTCCCCGCAGTCTCCCGCCGTGCCTCCCGGCTGCCCTCCCTGCTGCGCGAGCGGCTCGCCGTCCGGCTCCCGGAGTTCATGATGCCCGCCGAGATCGTCGTCCTCGACCGGCTGCCGCTCACCGAGAACGGCAAGGTGGACCGGGCCGCGCTCCCCGAGCCGGACCCGGTCGGCGGGGAACACCGGGCCCCGCGCACCCCGCGCGAGGAGGAACTCGCCGCGCTGTTCGCCGAGGTGCTGGGCCTGGACCGGATCGGCATCGACGACGACTTCTTCGCCTGCGGTGGCCACTCCCTGCGGCTGACGCGTCTGGTCTGGCGGATCCATGAGAAGTTGGGCGTGGACGTCCCGATCCGCACGGTGTTCCAGTATCCGACCGTCGCCGAACTGGCCGGACAGCTGACCACCGACGCCGACGCCGACTTCGAGGACCCGTTCGCCGTCCTGCTGCCGATCCGCACCGAGGGGCAACAGCCCCCTCTGTGGTGGCTGCACCCGGGCGGCGGGCTGAGCTGGCCCTACCTCGGCTTCGCCCGCCACCTGGACCCGGCCTGGCCGCTGTACGGCATTCAGGCACGCGGCTTCGACGGGACCACTGCGCCGGCCGGCTCCATCGAGGAGATGGTCGAGGACTACCTCGGGCAGGTGCTCCAGGTCCAGCCGAGCGGCCCCTACCACCTGCTGGGCTGGTCCTTCGGCGGCACCCTCGCGCACGCCATGGCGGCCGAACTCCAGCGCCGCCTGCACGAGGTGGCACTCCTGGCGCTGCTGGACGCCGCGCCCTCCAGCCACTTCGCCGACCTGGAAGCGCTGGACGAGTCCATGGTCCGCCGCTACCTCGCCAACTACATGGGACACCTGGCGGGGATGGAGGAATACCCGTCGCTCGTCTCCACCGCCTCCTCGATCTTCATCGGACAGATGGAGCAGATGCGGCGGTTCACCTCACCGCGGTACCGCGGTGACGTCGTCTTCTTCAACGCACTCCTCGATCCCGAGACCCATGACAAGCGGGAACTGGGCGAGGACCTGGACGTGCTCTGGCAGGAACACGTCGACGGTCGTGTGCAGCGCATCGACATCGCCTGCGCTCACAACGAGATGTACTGGCCGCGGAACGCGGCTGAGATCAGCCGCACCATCAACCGGATTCTGCGGGCAGCGCAGTGACACTGTTCGAACCCGCACCTGCTGAAACGAGATCTGGAGGACAAAAGGTGAGCACCAATCCGTTCGACGACGAGGACGGCCAGTTCCACGTGCTGGTCAACGACGAGGACCAGCAGTCCCTGTGGCCGGCCTTCGTCGAGGTGCCCGCCGGATGGCGCAGCGTCTTTGGCCCCGCCGGAAGGGCGGAGAGCGTCGCCTACGTGGAGGAGCACTGGACCGACATGCGGCCGCGCAGTCTCCGGGAGGCGATGAACGGCTAGCGCTGTGCCGTGAGGCGCGGCTCCGGGCGCTGGCCCGAGGGAAGCCGCGCCGCTGCAGTGCGAGGCCGTGGCGACCGAACCACACCACCACGGCCTGCAGCCTGTTACGCCTGCTTGGCCGACATGAGACGCCGTCGGCCGACGATGACAGTGACCGTATATTTGCGTCGACGGGGAGGCGCACGCTGTGCGATGCACGACCAGCGATGTCATGTTCGTCCGATGGCCGGCACAAACAGACCTTCGGAACCGATGTAGGAGGGACGGCGTACCCCGTCTCCTCGTGGTGGAGGCGGGTGCCCGTCCGCCGGTCTGCAACGACCCCTTCGAGGACTGGGTCCGAGCGCCCATCTCCCGGGATGATCTCGACGCCCGGGTCAGGGCTCTCCAAAATCGGCTCAACAGCCGGCAGATACCAACCCTCGACTCAGCGGGAACACTCACCTTCGGTTCGCATTCGATCACCATCTCCAATGTCCAGACCGAATTGATGGAGCTGCTCATCGAGCACTTCGGGGAGGTGGTGTACCGGCATGAACTCTCACAACGGCTCGCGGAACGCTTGCAGAGGCCGACGAGGAATTCGCTCGACCTCCACATCATGCGGCTCCGCCGCCGTCTGTCACCGACCAACCTGGTGATCCGCACGGCCTGGGGCCGTGGCTACGCGCTGGAGATCGAAGCCGGCTAGGTGGCTGCCCCGGGATGTTGGTGACACGTGTTCGGGGTGCTTGATCAAGTGAGGGCCTTCTGGGTTCGGTGTGGACTGCGACATCCACGCCCGACCACAGGAGGCCCTCATGCATGGGTATCCATCGGCGGCCGAAAGGCTATGAGTGGTGCACTTTTCCGCGCAGCCGGCGAAGTTCGGGGAAGGGTCGGGTGACGCGGCGGGCAAGGAAGTCGACACCGCTTGATCCGCCGGTTCCGCCCTGCTCCCCGATCATCTTCGACACAAGCGCCAGGTGTGCCACTTTCCAGTGCCAGTACCCGTTCCCCAAGTCCACCAGTGCTTCCCCGAGGCGGTGCAGCACGCCGGACTCCACGCCACGTCGGCAGACGTCGTGCACGGACTGCCCCTGGTACTCGACCGCCGCCGCGAACGCCTCGTAGAGACTGCCCTGGTGGTGGCTGTTGCCCAGCAGTGCCGTCAGCCGCCGGAACTGCGCGGACTGCGCGCCGCTCGCCGTGTCCAGATAAGTCCGGAACTCGGCGAAATAACGCAGTGGCAGTTTCTCCAGCACCAGCAACTGCTGCTGAAGCACCCGTATCAACTCGCCGGACCGCAGCAGGAATTCCAGTCCCAGCTCCAGGTCGTGCGGGTCACAGGGCGGCAGGAGCGCCTCGGCAGCGGCGTCCAGATCGGCCCCGAGCTGCTTCAGCCACAGCTCGCAGGACTGGTGGGTGATGATGAAGAACTGTTCGGCCAGGACGACCGCGCGGCCGGCTGTGTGGGGGGCCTGCGGCTCTTGTAGCGAAAGCAGGGTCTCCATGCGGAGATAGTCCCCATACGTCAGAGTACTCAGGACGCCGCCTCCTCGTCATAGGTGATCTGCCGGCCGCAGCCGGGCGATCCGGCGCGTCCAACGACCCATATTCGTGAGCGTGACACGGGAAGGGACCAGCTGATCAGCAATCTTTCGTCTCTCATTCAAGAGGAAAGACCTGCGCAAGAGCTTCCCGGCGCCGGCGCCGCCGATGTGACGATTTGGGCATGACCACCTCGACCGAGCTGGACCTGACCGACGCGACCGCCTTCGTACGGCACGACGCATACGAGTTCTGGCGCGACGTGCGCAAGCACCGGCCCGTGTACTGGCACGAGGGAAATCCCGGTTTCTGGGTCGTCGCCCGTCACGCCGACGTGCTGTCCTGTTACGCCGACGTACGCTCCCTGAGTTCCGCTCGAGGGACCGTACTGGACGTCCTTCTGAGCGGCGGTGACTCGGCGGGCGGCAAGATGCTCGCGGTCACCGACCGGCCCCGCCACCGCGAGCTGCGCAACCTGATGCTGCGCGCCTTCTCCCCGCGCGTCCTCGGCGCGGTGGAGGAGAAGGTCTGGGAACGGACGTCACGGCTCATCAGGACCGTCGCTCGGCAGGGGGAGTTCGACTTCGCCGCGGAGGTCGCCGAGTACGTCCCGATGAACACGATCTGCGATCTGCTCTCCATTCCGGAGGCGGATCGCGAGAAGCTGCTGCGCTGGAACAAGCTGGCCCTCTCCTCGGACGACGCCGAGTCCGACCGGCTGGACTCCCTGGAGGCCCGGAACGAGATCATCGGCTACTTCATGGACCTCTCCCGGTACCGCCGCGGCGACCCCGGCGACGACGTGATCAGCATGATCGCGACGGCGGAGGCGGGAGGCCGCCCGCTGACGCTGGAGGAGGTCGCGCTCAACTGCTACAGCCTCGTGCTCGGCGGCGACGAGTCCTCCCGCGTGTCCGCGATCTGCGCGGTGAAGACGTTCGCCGAGCACCCCGCCCAGTGGCGGGCGTTGCGTGAAGGGTCGGCCGCGATCGACACGGCGGTCGAGGAGGTGCTGCGCTGGGCTACGCCGGCCATGCACTTCGCCCGCACCGCGACGCGGGACATGCGGATAGGCGGCCGGCAGGTGCGCGCAGGCGACATCGTGACGCTGTGGAACACCTCCGCCAACAACGACGAGGAGGTGTTCGACCAGCCGCGCCGGTTCGACCCGACCCGCTCGCCCAACAAGCACGTATCCTTCGGCCACGGCCCGCACTTCTGCGTCGGCGCCTTCCTCGGCCGGGCGGAGCTGCGCGCACTGCTGAGCGCGCTCACCGAGTCGGTCGCCGAGATCGAGGTGTGCGGCGAGCCCGCCCCGATCTACTCCAACTTCCTAAACGGCTACGCCAGTCTGCCGGTCGCCTTCCGCTGACGGCCGTCAGCCGGGCAGCCGGCTCTCGACGGCCGCGGCCAGCTCGCCGATCGTCGCCGCCTCCAGCACGGTCCGGATCGACAGCGCGACCTCGTACCGCTCCCGGATCCGGGCGACCAGCCTGGTCGCCTGCACGGAGTGCCCGCCGAGCTGGAAGAAGTTGTCGGCGGCCGTCGCCTCCGGGGTCCCGAGGACTTCCCGCACGATCGCGCAGACCACGTCAGCGCAGTCGTCCGCCTCGACGGCCTCCGGCGCCCGCCCGCCGCCCGAGAGTCCCTCGGCGCCCGCGTCCGGCTGCGGCAGGGCCCCCCGGTCGATCTTGCCGTTGGCCAGCGTCGGGAACCGCTCCAGCACCGTGACCCGTGCGGGCACCATGTGCGCGGGCAGCGACTCGGCGACATGGGCGCGCAGATCACCCGGCTCGACCGGCGCCGTGGTGGTGACGTAGCCGACGACATGCGCGTCGGCCAGCTCACCCCGCACCACGGCGACGGCGACGTCCACCGCCGGGTGGGCGGCGAGCCGGGCTTCGATCTCACCGAGTTCGACGCGGAAACCGCGCAGCTTCACCTGGCTGTCGGCGCGGCCCGCGAAGAGCAGCTCGCCGTCCGGCCCCCTGCGGCCCCGGTCGCCCGTGCGGTACATCCGGGTGCCCGGCGGCCCGAACGGGTCGGCCACGAACTTCGCCGCGGTCGCCGGGGACCGGTTGAGGTAGCCGCGCGCCATCCCGCTGCCCGCGATGTACAGCTCGCCCTCCGTGCCGGACGGCACCGGGCGCAGGCGCTCGTCGAGCACGTGCACCTCCTTGCCGACCCACGGAGTGCCGATCCCGATGTCACCGGCATCGCGCACCGGCCCGGCGGTCGTCGCCCCGACGGTCACCTCGGTCGGACCGTAACCGTTGAACATCCGCCGTGCCCGCGACCACTTGCGCACCAGCGTCGGCGTACAGCTGTCCCCCGTGGACATGACGGTCCCGCCGGGCAGGACGTCCTCGGCGTCGGTCTCGCTGAGCGCCACCGGAGGCAGTGTGGCGTGCGTGATGCCGTATTTGAGCAAGGTGTTCCACAGCGGATGGCCCGGCAGCAGGTCGTCGGCGGGCACCATCACGAGGGCCGCCCCGGACAGCAGCGCCAGGGACACGTCCCAGAAGGCGGCGTCGAAACTGATGGACGCCCACTGGAGCACGCGGTCGCCCGGGCCCGCCCGCAGGACGGCCGCCTGGGTGGCGGCCATGTCGCGCACACCGCCGTGCGGCACGGCGACGCCCTTGGGCGTCCCGGTCGACCCCGAGGTGTAGATGACGTACATCAGGTGCTCGGGGCGCAGTGCGGCGCGGCGCTCGTGCTGGGCGACGTCGTGCCCCGGCAGAGCCGCGCAAGCGGCACGGAACGCCGGGTCGTCGAGGACGAGTTCCTCCGGACCCGCGCCGAGGGGCGCCACCGAGGAGGACCGCAGCAGCAGCACCGGCCGCGCGTCGGACAGCATGAACGACAGGCGTTCCGCCGGATAGTCCGGGTCGAGCGGGAGGTAGGCGCCGCCGGCCTTGAGCACCGCCATGATCGCCACGATCAGTTCCCGCGACTTCGGCATCGCGATCGCGACGAGCGAGTCGGGACCGACACCGTGCGCGATGAGCCTGCGGGCGAGCCGGTTGATCCGGGTGTTCAGCTCCGCGTACCCGAGGGTGCCCTCCCCGTCGACGAGGGCGGGCTCATCGCCCCGACGGGCGACGATTGACTCAAACAGTGCAGGAACCGTGTTCAAGCGCGGTCAGCTCCTTCGGGAGGCTCCCTGATCGACGGCGAATCTAATCTCCGGCGCGCGGGGATCCCGGCGAATCCTTCCCCTCTCTGTCAGTGCTCGCTCCCGGCACCGGCGGGGGTGCGCAGGAGGTCCTCCGACCGGGTGACGGCGGCGCCGTCACGGACGTGCAGGACCGCGTCGGCGGTGTCCAGGAGGGCCTGGTCGAGCGGAAAGTAGCCCTGCTGCGGGGTGGTGTCCGTCCGGGTCCGGGCGGCGGTGACCGTGCCGGTGGGGGCCACGGCCCAGTCGGTGACACGGTCCTGCAGAACGCTCTCGTAGGTGCCCGGCTCGGGGTCGCCCAGCCCGATGGTCTCACTGCGGCCCAGGCTGCCGGCGACGAAGAGGTACTGCTCGCCCAGCAGCGGTGCCACGACGGTGCCGGCCCCGGGCCAGCCGACGCGCAGGTCTCCCAGGCTCCAGGTGCTCGGGGTCCGCTGGAGGTGCACGTTGTGGGCGAAGACCAGAGTCGCGCCCCGGCGGCCCTCGATGCTGCGGATGTCGAGGAGATTCTGCGCCATGAGCGCGTCCCGGGTGGCGAACAGCCGGGACAGCCGGGTGTTGTTCTCCAGGCGCTGGGCCGCCTGCCAGTGGTAGCGCAGCAGACCGAGGCCGGCGGTGAGGTGGGTCCTGGCCCGGAGCCACTCCGCGCGCGAGGTCTGCGCGATCCGCTCGGCGGCGTTGGAGTGGAGCAGCGTGAGCATGTCGTCGGCGAGGGACCGCAGCCGCTCGGCCTCGGGCGTGGCGCCGACCGACATGGCCGGGTCCATCACCGCCTCCGTACGGCTCCACTGCTCGTCCGCGCCGAACAGCCCGGTCAGGTCGAGGTTGAGCCCCAGATAGTCCCGGGCGTGCTCGAGACAGCGCCGCGGGCTGGGGGCGCTGGTCGTCTCCGTCGGGACGTCGAAGCCGTGGAAGGTCAGCTGCTCCTCCGGCGGCAGGCCCGCGTTGTGGTCGCGCATCCAGGCGACGAGGCGCCGGTTGGTCTGGAGGTTTCCGAAGCCGTGGGAGAAGCCCTCCCGCGCCACCTCGTCGAGATCCCCGTCGCCGCCCTTGACGAAGTCGTCGACGCGCAGCGCGGCCACGCGGTCGGTCTCCAGGGCGATCGAGCGGAAGCCGAGGCGGGCCAGCCGGGCGAACAGCTCGTTGCGTACCCACCCGAAGGCGGGTTCCCGGTGGGTGGGTTCGCCGAGCGCCAGCACGGCGCACGAGGCCACGGGAAGGTCGTGGAAGTCCTTTCTCATGTCTGTCAATCGAATCATTGAAAGACCTGTTGAGGCTTACGGCGATGCCGTCGGCACCGCGGGCGGACTCGCCCCGCGAGGTCTCAAACCGTCGGTGGGGACCCCGGCGCGGAAGCGGGTTCCGCGGCGGCCGGCGGTCCGGCCGGGGCGATGCCGAGGAGGGCCACGTACCCGCCGAGACGGGCCGCCGCGTCGAGCATGGACACACCACGGGCCGTGAGCCGTCGCCGCCAGTCGTCGAGGGCGGCGGACAGCGCCTCGGTGCCGCCGGCCGTGCGGATCTGGCGAACCACCGTGCGGATGTGCTCCAGCGGGTAGCCCCCGCGCCGCAGGAGATGGGTCAGCTCGGCGTCGCGTACGTCCGTGGCGCCGAACGAACGGTGGCCGGTGAGCGGCTCCCGGGCGGGGGTGAGGATGCCCACCGCCTCCCAGTTCCGCAGGGTCGCTGCGGTCACCCCCAGACGGCGCGCGAGTTCGCCGATGCTGAGCGGCTCGCTGCCGGCGGAGGTGTGCTCGGCGAGGCTGGGGCCGCTGGTGAGGTGCTCCACCGCCCGCCCCACCGCGTCCAGCGTGCTTCGGTCGCGCAGCAGTTGGGCGTGGCCGCGGTCGACGGCCGTCAGCGCGGCGTCGAGGTCGCCGGTGTTGAGCGACCGCATGATCTCGCCGCCCGTGGCGTATCCGTATGCCTGGACGAGCGCCAGATAGGCGCGCAGGGCCGCCGCGTGGATCTCGGTGTACGTGCGGTAGCCGGACGGGGTGCGCCGGGCGAGCGGGATGAACCCGTCCCGCTCGTAGTTGCGGACCGCCTGGGTGGAAATGCCGTGCTCACGGGCCAGGTCGTAGGGACGCAGGTACTTCACGGTTTGAGACTTTACCCGAAGAATTCGGCGTAGCTTCTCCAAAGCCCTCAACCGACTTTGCAGGTATACGCTTGAGCTCATGAACCGGGACGTTCAGGAACTCGTCACCACGTCGCATGACGAAGGCGTGCCGCGTCCGACCAACGGGAGGGACACCATGACAGCCGGCACGGAGACGGACACCCAGCCCGCTGCGCTGTGTGCCGCCGACAGCCATGATCTGATCCGTGTGCACGGAGCACGTGAGAACAACCTCAAGAACGTGCATGTGGAGATCCCCAAACGGCGGCTGACCGTGTTTACCGGGGTCTCCGGCTCGGGCAAGAGCTCCCTGGTGTTCGACACGATCGCCGCGGAGTCGCAACGGCTGATCAACGAGACCTACAGCGCCTTCATCCAGGGCTTCATGCCCACCCTGGCGCGGCCCGAGGTCGACGTGCTCGACGGGCTGACCACCGCGATCCTGGTCGACCAGCAGCCGATGGGCACCAGCCTCCGCTCCACGGTCGGCACCGCCACCGACGCGGGCACACTGCTGCGCATCCTCTTCAGCCGGCTCGCCAAGCCGTACATCGGGTCCCAGAAGGCGTTCGCCTTTAACGTCGCCTCGGCCGACGCGTCGGGTGTCCTCGTGGTGAACGGCAAGAAGATCGAGAAGGGCTTCAGCGTCGTCGGCGGCATGTGCCTGCGGTGCGAGGGCATGGGCACCGTCTCGGACATCGAGCCCGCCCAGCTGTTCGACGACTCCAAGTCGCTCGCGGACGGCGCGATCACAGTCCCCGGCTGGAAGCCCGACGGCTGGGTGGTGCAGTCGTTCACCGAGTCGGGCTTCCTCGACCCGCACAAGCCGATCCGCGACTACACCGAGCAGGAACGGCACGACTTCCTGCACCGGGACCCGGTCAAGGTCAAGGTGAAGGGTGTCAACACCACCTACGAGGGCCTCCTCGCGCGAGTGCGCAAGTCGTTCCTGTCCAAGGACAAGGAGACGCTCCAGCCGCACATCCGTGCCTTCGTGGAACGGGCGGTGGCGTTCTCCGCCTGCCCCGAGTGCCACGGCACCCGGCTCAGCGAGACCGCCCGGTCCGCGAAGATCGACGGCATCAACATCGCCGATGCCTGCGCCATGCAGATCAGCGACCTCGCGGCCTGGATCCGCGGTCTGACCGACCCGTCGGTCACAACACTGCTCACGGTGCTCGGCCAGACCCTCGACTCGTTCGTCCAGATCGGCCTCGGCTACCTCTCGCTCGACCGGTCTTCGAGCACGCTCTCGGGCGGTGAGGCCCAGCGCGTCAAGATGGTCCGCCACCTGGGCTCCGCGCTCACCGACGTCACCTACGTCTTCGACGAGCCCACCGTCGGCCTGCACCCGCACGACATCCAGCGGATGAACGACCTGCTGCTGCGACTGCGCGACAAGGGCAACACCGTGCTGGTCGTGGAACACAAGCCGGAGACGATCGTGATCGCCGACCACGTCGTCGACCTGGGACCGCTCGCCGGCACCAAGGGCGGCGAGGTGGTCTTCGAGGGCACCGTCGAGGGTCTGCGGGCCAGCGGCACCGTCACCGGACGGCACCTGGACGACAGGGCCTCGCTGAAGCCGTCCGTGCGCGAGCGGTCCGGTGTGCTGGAGGTGCGCGGCGCCAACGCCCACAATCTGCGCGACGTCGACGTAGACATCCCGCTCGGCGTGCTCACCGTGGTCACCGGGGTCGCGGGCTCCGGAAAGAGCTCCCTGATCCACGGCTCGGTAGCGGGCCGCGACGGCGTCGTCACGGTGGACCAGTCGCCCATCAAGGGCTCCCGGCGCAGCAACCCGGCCACCTACACGGGCATGCTCGAACCGATCCGCAAGACGTTCGCTAAGGTTAACGGGGTCAAGCCCGCCCTGTTCAGCCCCAACTCCGAGGGCGCCTGCCCCAACTGCAAGGGCGCCGGTGTAATCTACACCGACCTGGCGATCATGGCCGGTGTCGCCACCACTTGCGAGGACTGCGAGGGCAAGCGGTTCCAGGCGTCGGTGCTCCAGTACCGGCTCGGCGGCCGGGACATCAGCGAGGTGTTCGCGATGCCGGTGGCCGAGGCCGCCGAGTTCTTCCGCAGCGGTGAGGCACGGACGCCGGCCGCGTACACGGTCCTCGACCGGCTCGCCGAGGTCGGCCTGGGCTACCTCAGCCTCGGCCAGCCGCTCACCACCCTCTCCGGCGGCGAGCGGCAACGGCTGAAGCTCGCCGGCCACATGGCCGGAACGGGCAGCGTCTACATCCTCGACGAGCCGACCAGCGGCCTGCACCTGGCCGACGTTGAGCAACTGCTCGCCCTGCTCGACCGGTTGGTGGACTCCGGCAAGACGGTCATCGTCGTGGAGCACCACCAGGCGGTCATGGCCCACGCCGACTGGATCATCGACCTCGGCCCGGGCGCCGGCCACGACGGCGGCCGGATCGTCTTTGAGGGCACGCCCGCCGAACTCGTCGCCGCCCGCTCCACCCTCACCGGCGAGCACCTCGCCCAGTACGTCAGCGCCTGACGCGACGCGGCCGTCCGCCTGCCCCCGCCTGGTGACTCGGGGCTGGGGCGACCGCGGCCGGCTCGTACCCGGGCGGAAAGCCGGCATCGGCTGTGCCGCGCAGGCGCACGACTGTCTGGCTCACGTCTTTCGCCCGCACCTTTCCACCACCGCGGCGGCGAGCAGAATGCGGGCCGACGGCTTCCGCCCGCTGACAGCCCGTTCCGGCGTTCCAACACCGAGCACCGGCCGGACCGCTCCCGTGGTGGACGGACCCGCTCATGCCGCCCGACGGAAGGGATCAGACCGATGTCCTCGCACACCGACCACACCACCGTGATCGTGGGAGCCGGCCCCGCCGGGCTCACCGCGGCGCTCGGCTTGGCCAGATACCGGCACCCGGTGATCGTCGTGGACAGCCCCCGGGCACCGCGCAACAGCGCGTCGGCGGGTGTTCACGGCCACATCGGAATGGACGGCGTCACTCCCGCCGAGTTCCGGGAGCGCGCCTGGCGGGAACTTTCCCGGTACACGACTGTGGAGCGGCTGGAGGACGACGCCGACAGCGTGTCCCCCGCTCCCGGCGGGGGCTTCCGGGTCGCCCTCGGTGACGGTGAGGCCGTCGAGGCCCGAACCGTCCTGCTCGCGACCGGTGTCGTCGACGTCCATCCGGCCGACGTGGACGGATTCGCGGAGTGCTGGGGCCGCAGCGTGATCCACTGCCCGTTCTGCCTCGGTGAGGAGAACGCGGGTCGGCGCTGGGCGACGGTCGCCGACAACGCGGAACTCGCGGCACTGTCGGCCGTGGCCTTCCGCGCCTGGAGCGAGGACACGATCGCGATCTGCCAGGAGTCGATGCCCGGCCTGGAGACCGCTCGCGCGACCGCGCGAAGCAGGGGAGGGGACGTCGTCACGGGAACGGTCCGCCGCCTGCATCACCGGGAAGGGGCCCTGTACGGCATCGAGTTGGCCGACGGCAGGGTCCTGGAGCGGCAGACCCTGGTGTGGACGCCGCGACAACGGCAGCAACCCGTCGTGCAGCGGGCGGCCGACGAACTGAAGCTGACAGTCGACGACGCCGGCTTCATCGGCGTCGACGCCTCCCAGTGCACCAGCGTGCCGGGCCTGTACGCGGCCGGGGACCTGACCAGTCGCTGGGAGCAGTCGGTCACCGCGTCGACCGCGGCGGGCGCAGCGGCCGCCGACGCCATCCACATGTCGGCCTTGCTCGGTGCCGTGCACCACTGAACCGGGTCGCCGCCCCGCCACCATGCACCCCAGGGCGCGTCGGACCAGGAAAGGAATCACGGTAGATGCCAGCAGCGATCAGAACAGCCGGACTGTGCAAGCGTTTCGGCTCGCTCACCGCACTCGACCGCCTCGAACTCACGGTGCCCGAGGGCACGGTGCACGGCCTGCTCGGCCCCAACGGCGCCGGCAAGACCACCACCGTCCGGATCCTGGCCACCCTCATAGCGCCGGACGACGGAGTGGCCGAGGTGTTCGGCGTGGACGTGCGCCGCGACCCCCGGCGGGTCCGGTCGATGATCGGGCTCACCGGCCAGTACGCCGCTGTCGACGAACTGCTCACCGGGCGCGAGAACCTGCACATGATCGGCAGGCTGTTCCGGCTGTCGAAGTCCGACTGCCGGGCACGCGCGAGCGAACTGCTGGAACGCTTCGGCCTGGAGGAAGCGGCCGACCGGCAGCCCAAGACGTACTCGGGCGGGATGCGGCGCCGACTCGACGTCGCGGCCAGCCTCATGGCGCGGCCCGGGCTCGTCTTCCTCGACGAGCCGACCACTGGCCTCGATCCGCGCAGCCGTATGGAGGTGTGGCGGCTCGTGCGCGAACTGGTCGCGGACGGAACGACCGTACTGCTCACCACGCAGTACCTGGAGGAGGCGGACCAGCTCGCCGACTCCCTGTCCGTGATCGACCGGGGCGAAGTCATCGTCAGCGGCCCCCCGGACGAGCTGAAGGCCCAGGTGGGCCCGGACCGGGTCGGCATCACGCTTCTCGACACGGGAGCCATGGAGCGGACGGTCCGGATCCTGCGGGAGCGGCTGGGCACCGACCCGGTCGCCGACTCCGAGAAGATGCAGGTCCACGCGCCGCTGCCCGACGGCGGCGCCCTGCCCGACCTGCTTCACTTGCTCAGGGAGTCGGGGATCGCGATAGGTGATGTGGCGCTCCGCCGGCCCACTCTCGACGACGTCTTCCTCGCCGTGACGGGCCGATCCGCCGATCACGGCACCGACCGGCGCAACAGTGGGAAGGAAACCGAGCGGCCATGACCTCCACCACTCTCACGCGGCAGAGCGGCACGTCGTACACGCCGTCGGGCAACGCACACGCCTGGTGGTTCTCCGACGTGTGGCAAATGACCCTGCGCAACGTACGGCATGTACTGCGCAGCCCCGAACTGGTGATGTTCTCCCTGGTCCAGCCGGTGATGTTCATCCTGCTGTTCACGTACGTCTTCGGCGGCGCCATCGACGTCGGCGGCGAACGCTACGCCCAGTTCCTGCTGCCCGGCATCCTCGTCCAGATGGCGCTCTACGGCTCCGCCGCCGGTACCACCATCGGGGTCGCCGCCGAGATGCACGAGGGCCTCATGGACCGCTTCCGGTCGATGCCGATGAGCCGTACCGCCGTGCTGATCGGACGCACGCTGGCGGAGATCTTCCGCAACGTCGGCGTGGCTGGCGTGACCGTGGGAGTGGGCCTGCTGATCGGCTTCCGGTTCCGCAACGGCCTCGTGCCCGCGCTGGCCGGCCTGCTGCTGTTGCTGCTGTTCGGCTACGCCGTGTCGTGGTTCGCAGCCTACCTCGGGCTGTCGGTGCGCAACGCGGAAGCTGCCCAGGCGGTCGGCGGTGTGTGGATCTTCCCGTTCACACTGATGTCCTCGGCGTTCGTACCGACCGGCACGATGCCGGGCTGGCTGGAGGCGTACGCCGCCCACAGCCCCATGACGGCGGCCGTGAACGCGCTGCGCGCACTGTTCACCGGTGGCCCGGCGACCAGCTACGTCCTGCAGACCGTGGCCTGGGCGGTCGGCCTGATCGCGGTGTTCGCCCCGCTCGCGGTCCGCAAGTACGGCTCCCGCTGACCGGCGGACGACACCTCCGTGACAGAAGTCCGCAAGAGACCGAGGAGGCGCCGGGGGGCGACGCAATCATGGCAGCCATGACTGAACCTGCCGGCGCACCCGACGGACCCGCGGTGATGACCGAGGTATTCGACGCCGTCTACCGCGGGGAGAGCCCGTTCGGCAAGCGCCCGCCATGGGACATCGGGGCGCCCCAACCCGCCTACGTCGCCCTGGAGAAAGCGGGGCTCATCCGCGGCACGGTGCTCGACGCGGGCTGCGGCACCGGTGAGGACGCCCTCCACCTGGCGGGCAAGGGCTACGCGGTGACGGGGCTGGACCTGTCCCCGACGGCGATCTCCCTCGCCCGGGACAAGGCCGCCGCACGCGGACTCGGCGCCGTCTTCGAAGTCGCCGACGCCCTCGACCTCACGGGCTACGAAGGGCGTTTCGACACCGTGATCGACTCCGGCCTCGCCCACACCTTCGAGGGCGACAGGCTGCGCGCCTACGCGGCGGCCTTGCACCGCGCCTGCCGCCCGGGGGCGGTGGCGTACATCCTCTCGATCAGCGACCGGGGATCCGCGGAGATGCAGGCGCGGCTCGCCGAGGCCATCGAGGAGATACCGGCGCCGCTCCCGGGCGACGACGAGCCTTCCGCCCTCAAGCGCTCCGCCGGCCACTTGCGCGACGGCTTCGCCGACGGCTGGACGGTCGAGTCGATCGACGAGGCCCTCATGCGCGGCATCATCCCGCCCACGTCGGAACTCCTCGACGTGCACGCCTGGCTCGGACGTTTCCGCCGTAGCTGACCGCGACCACCGAAGACGGCCCCTGAGAAGGTGATGAACGATGAAGGTGCGAGTAGGCAAGTGGCTGCGGACCGTCGTGTCTTCACCGGTCGGCCGTGCGGCCAGACGCGCGTTCCCGCCGGCCGGCACCTCCCCGGCCCCGCCGAAGTGGGCCGGGGCCGCCCGCACCGCCTACCGGTTCGGCTGCGTCTACGCCGGCCTGTACTGCCTGACCACTCCGCAGGTCTATCTGGCCCTGCGCGGGGGCGGAATGGGGCGTCTGCAGGAAGCGGCCGACGCCTGGGCGAAGCTCTGGGCGATACGCCCGGTGCGGAACTGGATGTCCGTCCGGTTCCTCGGCAGGGAGCTGGGTGACCGCTTCGACGGTGGCGACGACCCGCACACCTGGGCGGGGCAGCTCTGCTGGCTCGCGGGCGCCGCCGCGGCCACCCCGGTGTGGTCCGTGCTGGACCGGCACCGGACGGACTACGCGACGCTGGACAAGTGGTTCCGCCTGGCCGCCCGTTTCTGCCTCGCGGGGCAGATGTTCTCCTACGGCGCGGCCAAGGCTGTCCCGCTCCAGTTCCAGCTGCCGCCGTCCAAGCTCGTCGAGCCGCTCGGTGACCTCAGCCCGATGAGCCTGCTGTGGGCGCAGACGGGATCCTCGAAGCCGTACCAGATGCTGCTCGGCTGTGCGGAGATCGCGGGCGGGCTGCTGCTCATCCTGCCGCGCACGGCGTCGCTGGGCGCGCTGCTGTCGGCGGCGGAGATGGCCCAGGTGCTCCTGCTCAACATGACCTTCGACGTCCCCGTCAAGGTCCACTCCTTCCAATTGCTCCTGCTCAGCCTGCTTCTGCTGGCCCCGCAGACGCCTCGCCTGGCCGAGGCCATGCTCACGGAGCGCCCGCTCCGCGCGGCCGCCCCCGCGGACCTCTTCCGTTCCCACCGGGCGAACCGGATCGCCACCGCCCTCCAGGCCGGGGCGGGACTCTGGCTGCTCGGCGCGCAACTGCGCAACGACTGGACGTTCTGGAAGAACCACGGGGGCGGACGGGAAAAGCCCGAGTTGTACGGCGTCTGGGACGTCACCGACTTCTCCGTCGACGGCGAGCAGCACCCGCCTGTGACGACCGACGGTCGGCGCTGGCGCCGAGTCGTCGTGGACTCCGCCGACGCCGTGGCCATCCAGCACATGGACGACTCGCTCGACCCCTGCATGGCGGCGATCGACATGAACGCCCGTTCGGTCGCACTGACCAAGATGGCCGACCCGAAGTGGCAGGTGACGTTCACCTTCGAGCGCCCGGCCGACGATCGCCTGATCCTGGAGGGCGAGGCCGACGGCTGCCACCTCCGCCTGCACCTGCGCCGCCGCGACCTCGTCACCTTCCCGCTGGTCAGCCGTGGCTTCCACTGGGTGCAGGAGAACTCGTCCCTGCGCTAGCGGACCTGTGGGCCGAGCGGTACTCGCGGGGCGGTGGCCACGCCGTCCACGGAAGGAGAACGACGGATGAGCGTGGACGTGGTGACGCTGGCCGCCGAGGTGAGAGGACCCGTCCTCCTGCCCGGCAGCCGAGGGTACGACGAGGAACGGACCGGTTTCCAGACCGGTTTCCGGCACCGCCCCGCCGTCGTCGTCGGCGCCACCCGCCCCGAGGACGTGCGCGCCGCGGTCCGCTTCGCCGCCGAGCGGAGGCTGCCCGTCGCCGTGCAGTCCACCGGACACGGCATCGTCACCGCCCTGGACGGCGAGGGCGTTCTCATCACCACCCGCCGGATGAAGGCCGTCGCGGTGGACGCGGAGGCCGGAACTGTCACAGCCCAGGCCGGCGTGCTGTGGGGAGAGGTCATCGAGCAGGCCGCCCCACACGGTCTGGCCCCTGTCAACGGCTCAGCTCCGCACATCGGCGTCGTCGGCTACCTCCTCGGCGGCGGTATCGGCCTGCTCGGCCGCCGGACCGGTTACGCCAGCGACTACGTCCGCGCCATCGACATCGTCACCGCGGACGGCGCGCTGCGCCACGTCACGGCCGGCTCCGACCCCGACCTGTTCTGGGCGCTGCGCGGTGGCGGCGGCAACTTCGGCGC
Source organism: Streptomyces sp. HSS9-12 (assembly GCF_054963655.1). Classification (NCBI taxonomy): domain Bacteria; kingdom Bacillati; phylum Actinomycetota; class Actinomycetes; order Kitasatosporales; family Streptomycetaceae; genus Streptomyces; species Streptomyces sp. HSS9-12. Next base: position 55,957 of record NZ_JBUEGC010000002.1, read on the forward strand.
CGTCACCGCCATCGACACCGCCCTCGTGCCGGTGACGCGGCTCTACGGCGGCGGCCTTCACTTCGCCGCGGACCACCCCGTCGACCTGCTGCACGCCTACCGGGCATGGACCCTGACGCTGCCCGAGGAGCTCACCTCCTCGATCTGTCTCATGACCTGCCCGCCGTTGCCGTCTGTCCCCGAGTCGCTGCGCGGACGCTACGTCGCACAGGTCCGGATCGCCTTCACGGGCTCCGCCGAGGAGGGCGAACGGCTCGTGGCGCCCCTGCGGGCGCTCGGCCCGCGGCTGGTCGACACCGTCCGGGAGATGCCGTACACGGAGGTCGGCACCATCTACCAGGATCCGCACGTCCCGCACGCCTACTTCGGCGGGAACGTCTTGCTGCGCGAACTCGATCCCACGGCCCTGTGGACCGTCGTGGACGTGGCCGGACCCGATGCGACCGTGCCCTGCATCGTCGAGATCCGTCACCTCGGCGGGGCCTTCGCCCGCCGGCCCCCCGACCCGGACGCGGTCGGCGGACGGGACGCCGCTTACATGCTGCGCGTGATGACCGGCGGAACGGCCGCGCCGTCCACGGTCGCCCGGCCGGTCCATCAGCGCGTCTACGACGCCCTGAAGCCCTGGACAGTCGGCCGCAGCCTCAACTCCGTCTACAACGACGGCGCCCCGGTCTCCCAGGAGCGGGTGCGGGAACTCTTCGCGGCCGAGGATTACGAGCGGCTGGGACGCGTGAAGACGCTGTACGACCCGCACAACCTGTTCCGGTTCACCCATAACATCCGGCCGAAAGAAAGCGATTGACTGAGCTTTTGCGCTTGCATGCGGGAACCATGCTGCTCGTCGTGCCCGTGGTCCCGCTGAACAACTTCGTCGTGGTGATCGTCGTCGGCTTGGTCATCGGTTCAGGTTCGTCACCGGGCTACTGCCGGCGCTGGGCGGCCTGGCGCTGCTGTTCTCCGCACCTCCTCGCGGGACTCTCGTCTTTGACGCTCGTTCGACGCTCTGGCCGTGCACACGAAGGACGATGAGCCGAGAAATCGGCTCTGACCAGGTGTTTTCTGGGGTCTGTTCAGGCGGACATCTTTCCGATGACTCATCATGTGGAGTGCGTGGCCATTCTTGAGCCCGCCGAAAAGACGCGCTGATCTACGGATCGAATCGGCCGTCGGCGCGGCGCAGTCTGACGGTGTTTCACCCGGATCACGGCAGCTGACGCTATGATGTGCCCATGCATCTGTCGTCGTGTCTGAGCTGGTGGCGCTTCTCGTAGGAGCGGCCGCCTCTCGCGCATGACCGGGCCGTTCGGATGGACGGCCCTTTCGTGTCCCCTGGACCAGGGCTCGTTCATCCCGACGGCGAGACCGACACCGGCTTCTCACCGGCGCGGCCGGCCCGTCCTACATGGCCGGCATGGGCGCCGCGGGCAGCGCCTCGGCACGCACCGCTAGGCCCCGGTTGTAGCGGCGCATGAGGAGCAGCGCGGTGGCGGCGAGGCCGGTGAGCAGGCCGAGCCAGACACCGGTGGCGTCCAGCCCGGTAACGGGGCCGAGGAGGAACGCGGCGGGCAGGCCGATGAGCCAGTAACCGACGAGGGTGACGTGGAAGCCGCCCCTGGTGTCGTCCAGTCCGCGGAGCAGACCGACGCCGATGTTCTGGGTGCAGTCGAAGAACTGGAGGACGGCGGCGACCAGGAGCAGGTCGGTGGCGATGGAGATCGCCGTGGATTCGGACGGGGAGAAGAAGGGGCGCAGGACGAGTTCCGGCGCGAGGAGGTAGACGGCGCCGACGACGGCCATGACGGCGGCCGCGCAGGCCAGGGCGGTGTTCTTCAGGCGCTTGGCCGCGTCGATCCGGCCCAGGGCCAGTTCCCGGCTGACGTTGATGGACGCGGCGTGGGAAAGGCCGACGGCTATCTGGAAGACGATGTAGATGAGCTGGTTGACGGCGGTGTGGGCGGCGAGTGCCGCGCTGCCGAAGGTGCCCACGATGAGGGCGACGACGAAGAAGAAGCCGGCCTCGGAGCCGTAGGTGGCGGCGATGGGCGTACCGAGCCCGGTCAGCCTGCGGAGTGTGTCCTTGCGGGTCTTCCATATGCGGATGTCCAGCAGGGCCGCGAGCTCCGAGTCACGGCGGGCGGAGACGTGCAGGGCGAGGCACGACAGCACGTGGACCAGGGAGGTGGCCACTCCGATGCCGGGCAGGCCGAGTTCGGGCAGCGCCCAGGTGCCGTCGATGAACACCCAGTTGAGCCCGGCGTTGACCGCGATGGAGGCGATGGTGATGCGCAGGAGTGCCTGCGGCCGTCGCATGCCGACGGTGAACTGCCGGATGGCCTGGAACCACAGGCAGGGGATCAGGCCGGGAGCCATGGCGTACAGAACGGGCTTGGCCGCGTCGGCCACCTTGGCGTCCTGGCCGAGCCAGACGACGGCGTGGCCGACCAGCACCATGATCACCGCTCCGGCGAGCCCGGCGAGGGTGGCGAGGGCGAGTGCGGCGCGGACCAGGTCGCGTACCTCCTCGTCGGCCCGCCCCCGGGATGTATCGGATGGGGCGGATTCGGACCGGGCGGCTGCGGCGGCCACCTGGTTGCCGACCGCGGTGACCATGCCCACGCCCATGGTGCGCAACTGATTGAAGATCACCATGGCGAGACCGCCCGCCGCCAGGGCCTCGGCGCCCATCAGGCCCATCATCACGGTGTCGGTGGTGGTCAGGGCGACCTGGGCGAGTTGCGTCAGGGCGAGTGGCACGGCGAGGCCGGCGAGGGCCCGGCTGTCGCTGAGCAGGGTGCGTATGGGTATCGGCATTGGTGTCAGTTCCCGCGGAGTTTGGTCAGCAGCTCGTCGATCTCGCGCTCGACCGTGTGATCGATGAGGTCGCGAGCGGTCATCCAGTCGTCGTCGAAGACGGTGTCCATGTACTTCTCTCCGCCGTCGTTGAGCAGGGCGACCATAGTGGTCTCCGGCGGGAGGGCCGCCATCCGGGTCAGGGCCTCGTACACGACGCCGCCCGCGGAGCCGCCGATGAGCAGTCCGGTTTTACGGGCGAGGACGCGGGCGGTGGCGAACGCCTCGATGTCGCCGACCTTCACGCCCTCGTCGATGAGGCCGAAGTCGACGAGCGCGCCGATCTCGGCACCTTCGGGGGTGCCGGTGCCGGACTGGAAGTAGTCGTGGGCCGGACCGCCGAACGCGATGGAGCCCTTGGGCTCGACACCGACGATCCGCACGTCGGGCACCGTGGTACGCAGCTCGCGACCGGTGCCGCACAGCCCCCCGCCGGTGCCGACGGCGCCGATGAGGATGTCGATACGGCCGTCCAGGGCGGCGTCCAGTTCCCGGCCGACGGGGTAGTAGCCGCCCGCGTTGGCGGGGTTGTTGTGCTGCTCGGTGAAGATGGCGTTGTCGTCGTCGCGGGCCATCCGCTCGGCCAGTTCCTCCCGGGCCGCGGTGGCCAGGTCCTCGCTGCCGTCGTCGACGACGTAGACGAGTTCGGCGCCGAGGGACTTCATGCCGCGCAGCTTGTCGGTGCAGGCGTGATTGTCGACGACGGCGGTGAAGGTGTAGCCGCGCTCGGCGGCGATGACAGCGAGGCCGAGGCCGGTGTTGCCGGAGGTCGACTCGATGATGCGGCCGCCGGGGCGCAGCTCGCCGCGCTCCTCGGCATCGATCACCATCTGCCGGGCCATCCGTATCTTGGCGCTGCCGGTGGGGTTGAACTGCTCCAGTTTGAGCAGCAGGCGACTTCCGTTCTCGGTGCGGCACAGCTCGAACAGGGGCGTATAGCCGACGAGGTCCGAGACACGGGTGACGACGGCGGGGCGCAGGAGTGCCTTGTGCATCGCGGGCTCCAGGTGGGCAGGTGGTCAGGAGGGCGGGCGGCGGTCCAGCCGCCAGCGGGTGCGCTCGTGTGTGTCCTCGACGACGACCTTCGGGGGCAAGGGCAGGTCGTGGAACGGCGATTCGTTGGAGTCCATCTGGTATCCGGCGGTGTTGGGGTAGACCAGCAGGTCTCCTGGGGCCGGCCGCGTTGGAAAGACGATCTTGCGCCAGGTGAGCATGTCCGACTCCAGGCAGGTGGCGCCGCCGACGCAGGCGCGGAAGGGCGGGCCGCCCGGGCGGTCGTCGGCGGTGAGGAGTAGGGGGTCCGGCAGGTACTCGCTGTTGAACCACTGCTCGGACAGGCTCAGGCTGGTTCCGTCCACGGTGAGGATTGCGTAGTCACCGCGGACCTTGACGCCCTGGATGCGGAAGACCGTGCAGCCGGCCCGGTCCAGCAGCGCGCGGCCCGGCTCCGTCAGCAGGATGACTCCGGCGTCGCGCAGTTGGTCGGCCAGGGTGACATCGCTGCCCTCGGGGCGGGCGGCGAGGATGGCCCGCAGGGTGTCGGCGCCGGCGGCGGGCGAGTGGTAGGGGTAGAAATCGCAGTTCGCGAAGGACTTTGCCGCGTGATAGTCGGCGGGACTCTGGTCGCGGGTGAACCGCTCCCAGTCGTCCGCCGCCACGTAGTCGACGGCGAACCCTCCGCCGATGCTGATCCGGTCCGCCTGCAGACCCATGACACGGGCCTTGAGGCACAGGCCGACGAGTTCGCCCGCCAGGTCGGCGCGCGGCTGCACGGCGTAACCGGACAGATGGAAGGAGAAGCCCTCCATGCGTACGGCGTCGTCCGCGTCGCGGCACCGCTCCAGAGCCGTGTGGAGCTCGGAGTCGTTCATGCCGAAGCGGCTGTGCGGCTGGATCGGGGGCAGTCGGCGCAGGAGGATCCGGGCAGGACGGGTGGCCGACGCGACCGTCATGACGCGTTCCAGCTCGTCCAGTGCGTCCACGGCGATGAGGCAGCCCTGCAGGATGGCGATGCGCAGCAGGCCGTCGGCCTTGGCGGGGCCGGTCACCACGATGTTCTCGCCGCGTACGCCGTGACCCAGTGCCTCGCGCAGCTCGCCGGTGCTGGCCACGTCGACGCCGGTGCCGTCGAGGGCGCAGCGTTCGATCCAGGCCGCGGCCTTGTTGGCCTTCTTGGCGTAGTAGACGCGGCCGTCGACGCCCGCCTCGTCCAAGGCTGCCCGGAAGGCGGCGACGTTGGCGTCGAAGCGGTCGGGCAGCAAGAGGTGAAACGGTCCGCCGAAGACGTACGCGAGCTCCTGCGGCAGACCGCCGTGCAGAACGGCGTCCGACTGCGGGTCCGGGTGCGCGGGCAGCGTCAGGCCCGGCATCCTTGCTATTCGGGTCACTGCCACAGCGGCACCCGCGTTCCCAGGCCCTGTGCGAGGGCGAGCTGCGCGAAGCGATGCCCGAGGGCGATGTCGGTGATGACGAGACCGCTGTTGTACGCGAAGATGCGCTGCCCGTCGTCCGTACGTCCGCCCGCGCGGCCCGCCAGCACCTCCGGGAATTCGGCATCCAGGTCCGGGAATTCGCCGTTCTCGTCGGCCATGTCGGTGCCGGTGACCCGCATCTGTGCCGCGCTGGTGGCGATGACCCGGTCGGCGCGGTGCAGGGTGGAGGGCGCGATGCCGTGGCCGACGAGGATCGAGAGCGCGGCAGGCCCCAGCCAGTCGGACTCGACCGCCGCCGAGGTGTTCGGTCCCGCGGTGGCTACGACCACGTCGGCGTCGGCGGCGGCTGAGCGCAGGTCCTCGACGACTTCCAGCTCACGCTCGGGGAAGTACGCGTGCAGCTGCTCGCGTACGGCACGTATGCCGTCCGGATGCGTGCCGAAGACCATCAGCCGCTCCAGCTGGGGGAGCGTGGTGAGCAGGAAGGGCAGAGCCAGCCGGCCTTGCGTGCCGGTGCCGATGACCAGCGCGCTGCTGCTTCCGGGCGCTGCCAGCTCGCGGGCGAGAAGAGCGGAGACCGCCGGGGTGCGCAGCGAGCCGATGCGGCCGCAGTCCATCATCGCGACCGGGAGGCCGGTCTCGTCGTCGTAGAGGGTCAGCGCGGTGTAGTAACGCTGCTTGTCGCGGTCCTCGTGCAGCCCGTGCTTGTACGAGGTCTTGATGGCGACGACGTTGCGGACCCCGTCGCGGCCGAGCATGGCGTATGAGACGGAGTGCCCGTCCTCGGGCTTGACGGTCAGCTTGCGCGGGTTGTCGGACTTGCCATCGGCCAGGGTCCGGTACGCCTGCTCGACGACGGAGACCACGTCGGGCAGCGAGATGTCGATGCCCGCGATGTCCGTGGTGCTGAGAACGGACAAGCTCTTGTCGTCCATGAGTTGGGCGCTGTAGGTCACTTCGGTCGCCTTCGTCCGGTCGGTGGTCACGTGTACGCCTCGATCGCCGCCTGGCCGTAGCCGTGCTCGGCCGCCTCGGCCGCGGGGCGGGTGCGGCGGTTCGGAACGCGAACGGAGGCCCGCTTCAGCCAGCGGTCGGTTCCGTCGTAGCGCGCCCGGAACGGGACCCGGCCGTGCACGACCATGTCGTTGTCGACGACCAGGACGTCACCCGGCTCCAGGCTCACCGCCACCGAGGCGCGAGCGAGCTCGTCCTCCAAGCGGCCGTAGGCGGCGCGGAATTCGGGGGAGGCGTCGTCGAGCGGTGTGTAGGCAGGGTCGAACCGGAGGGTGAGTCCGTCCTCGGACTCCCACAGGGTGGGTACGTTCGGCGGGCGGCCGTCAAACCCCTGCGCCTCGGTGTAGGCGTCGTCGGGGAGGATCGGCAGCGTCGGCTGGGAGAGCAGCTCGACATCGGCGTCGGGGAGCCGGACCTTGCGGATGCTGGCGGCGGTAGTGGCGATCCGGTCGTGATTGCGCATGCAGCCGAGCATCAGCAGGTGGGCGCGGCCCGGGTGGAAGGCGTCCTCGGTGTGCGGGCTCAGCAGCACGGTGCTGCTGGCGCCCGTCTGCTCGTGCTCGTGGCCGGGGCTGGGGACGATGTTGTGTACGAACCGGCCGTTCTGCTGCCCCTCCCACGCGATGGGATTGCCCATCACGGTGGCGAGCAGAAGCAGGGTCACGTCCCACACCGCCGCGCAGTCGCCTGCCGTGGCCCAACTGGTCGGCGTGGCCCCGATGTCGGTGTCGTCGACGGACAGGCCGCGCAGGAGGAACAAGCCGTCGGCGGTGTCGACGGGGCGGCAGTGGTGCCGCGTCTGCTCGCTGAGCCCGGCTGCCGTTTCGCATACCCGTTCCAACAGTTCCGGCCGAGTGGCGGAGCTGCCGAACTCGTCGAGGATCTTTCGCGACGTTTGGGTCAGTTCGTCGATCGATTGCTGGGCGAGCTCGCGGACGGGTGCGGGTCCCGTAGTCATGGATGCGTCATCCACTTCCGTCGCAGGGAAATCGGGCAGGGGGAATCCGGCGGTGCATGGCTGAAGTCGGCGCCGTACGGGGCGGGGTTGGCAGCTGCCACCGGGGAACGTACCAATCGAACTTAGGTAAGGCAAACCTTATCTCTCGAAGCATCTTCACCTCGCGCTCGGCTGGCAGTTCGACGAGAGGGTGCGCACCCCTGTGTGCGAAATCGGGCACTTCCGGGGCTTAACGGTCGGGGGTGTGCAGCGGCCTTGCCTGTAGTCCAATCCTTAGGGTAGGCATACCTAAGTAGTGCGATTTTCAACCCGGGAACGAGGACGACGTGGAGCTGAACAGACGACAGTTGCTGTGGGCTGGTGGCGGTTTGGGGGCTGCCGTGCTGCTCGCGGCGTGCGGCGGCGACAAGACCCCCGGCTCTGCGTCGGATTCCGATGCCAAGCCCAAGCGCGGCGGCACTCTCCGGGTCGGCGCTCTGGGCCGGGCGAACGCCATCACCCGCGACCCGCACGGCAGTCAGGCCAACGAGAGCGACTACCTCATCATCTCGCTGATCTACGACACCCTCACCGTGCCCGGGGCCAAGACCAACACCGCGCCGCGTCTGGCCTCCCGCTGGACGGCGTCGGACGACCTCAAGACCTGGCGGTTCACCATCGCCGAGGGCGCGAAGTTCCACGACGGCAGCCCGGTCACAGCTGAGGACGTCGTCTTCTCGCTGCGCCGGCTGCGCGGCACCCCATCCGGTGCCTCCCGGCTCCCCGGCATCATGGCCGAGAACATCAAGGCCGAGGGAGCCGACACCGTCGTCCTGGTCTCCGACTACGCCAACGCCGAACTACCCATGCTCACCCGCCTGACGACCTTCGTCGTCAAAAAGGGCACCGAGGACAAGGAGATCGCGAAGGCCCCGGGCACCGGCCCCTTCAAGCTCGACTGGTTCCGCGGCGGCAACGCGCGGCTCGTCCGCAACGAGGACTGGTACGGCGGCGAGGTCCTGCTCCACGCCATCGAGGTCAAGATCTTCGAATCCCCGCAGGCCATGGCGAACGCCCTGCTCGCCGGACAGATCGACCTCGCTTCCAACGTCGGCGCCGTCGCGGCCCGAACGGCCGAGAAGCGCAAGGACATCCGGATCGTGCGCCGCCCCAACGACATGGCGATGCCCATCGTGATGCGCACCGCCGACGGCCCGTTCGCGAACGAGAAGGTGCGTGAGGCGCTGCGCCTGGCCGTGGACCGGGAGGCCATGGTCAAGCAGGTCCTGTCCGGCTACGGCACGGTCGCCAACGACATCCTCGGCACCGGCGACCCCGCCTACGCCAAGGACATTCCGCAGCGCACCCGCGACATCGCCAAGGCCAAGTCCCTGCTGAAGGAAGCCGGCTTCGACCTGTCCAAGACCTACGAGCTGGTGACGACGGAGGACATCGCCGGACTCGCCGAGTCCGCCACGCTCTTCGCGACCCAGGTACGCGAAGCAGGTGTCAAGATCAAGGTGGTCAAGCAGGAATCGTCCGCCTTCTGGGAGAAGACCTGGCTCAAGGGCGACCTGTACACCTCGTACTGGGGCACCAACGACTCCGTGGTGTTCTTCGCCAGCAAGACCATGGTCTCGGACTCCGGACAGAACGAAGCGGGCTGGAAGAACGCCGAGTTCGACGCCGCGTACCGCAAGGCCATGGCCACCGAGGACCGAGCCGCCCGGGCCAAGCTGCTCCACGACGTGCAGCAGATCGAGCACCACAAGTCGGGCTACCTGCTGTGGGGCATGGCCGACGGCATCGACCTCGCGGCTGCTCCCGTACGCGGCCTGCCCACCCTTCCCGGTTATGGACGTGTACAGCTCGAGCGGGCATGGCTGAACCGCTGACCGGCGGTGTGGAGCGGGCAGGAGCCGAGCCGGGCGGAAAGCCAACCTCCCGGCCCGCCCGGCCCCGGCTGCTCACGCTGATGCGCCTGGCCGCCCTCCTCGCCCGCCGGGCCGTCCTGCTCGCCGTCCTGCTCGCCACGGTCTTCACGGCCGTCGAGCTGCTCCCCGGCGACGCGGCCACCGCCACCTCCGAACGCGGCGAGAGAGCGGCCGACGTCGCGCAGCGGCGCGAACTACTGGGCCTGGACCGGCCGGTCCTCGAACGCTTCGCGGACTGGATGACCGGCCTGCCCACCGGTGACCTCGGCACCTCCGCACGGGGCGAATCCATCACCGAGATGCTGGCCCGCCCCTTCCCCAACACCCTCCTGCTCGGCGGGCTCGCCCTGCTGGTCACCCTCGCCGCCTCGCTCGCGCTCGGCGGCTGGGCGGCACTGCGGCCCGGCGGCAAGGTCGACCGCGTGGTTTCGGCGACGGCCACCGGCGTACTCGCGCTGCCGGAGTTCGTGGTCGCGGTCGCCCTCGTGTTCGTCTTCGCGCAGTGGCTCGACTGGCTGCCTGCCGTGACCCTGACCGACGGCGGCGGCTCGCCCGCGTCCTGGCAGATGCTCGTCCTCCCCGTCGCCGCCCTGTCCGTGCCGCAGATCGGCTGGAACACCCGTATCGTGCGGGCCGCCCTCGCCGACGAGGCCAAGGCACCACACGTGGAGACCGCCGTGCTCGACGGGTTGCCGAGCCACCGCGTCCTCATCCGCCATGTGCTGCCCGGTGCCGCGCCCGCGATCGCCGCCGGCATCGCCACCTCGACCGGAATGCTGCTCGGCGGCGCGGTCGTGGTCGAGACCGTCTTCAACTACCCCGGCATCGGCGCCGTTCTCGCCGGAGCCGTCACCGACCGGGACGGCCCGGTCATCGCCGGAGTCGTCGCCGTCACGGGAGCCGTCATCAGCGGCGTGCTGCTCCTCGCCGACGTCGTAAAGGCCAAGGCGTCCGGAGGAACCCTGTGACCATCACCCGGAGTCCGGCCGTCCGCAAGGGGCGCGCGCGTCCTGGCGTGCTGCTGCTGCGCACGCTGCCCGCCCTGGCCCTCGTCCTCCTCGCCATGGCGGGGCCATGGCTCGCTCCGAACGCGATCGACGTCCCGGTCACCGCCCCCTACGCCGAACCAGCCGATGGAGCGCCGCTCGGGGGCGACCAGCTCGGCCGTGACGTACTCACCCGCCTCCTCGCAGGGGGACGTGATCTCATCCTCACGTCCCTGCTGGTGGCCATGCTCGTCACCGCCGTGGCCGCCGTCCTCGGCACCATTGCCGCTCTCCGCCCAGGGATCGGCCGCGTCATCGACCGCGCAGCCGACGTACTCATGCTGCTGCCCGCCGTGCTCGGCATCCTCCTGATCGCCCTGTCCTGGCCGGACGGCGGCCACTTCGCCCTGATCGCCGCGGCCACCGTCCTGGGGGTGCCCTACGCGGTGCGCGTGGCAGCAGCGGCGGCCGCGCCCGTGGCGGCCTCCGGTTACATCGAGGCGGCGGCCGTCGGCGGTGAACGCCTGTGGTACCTCGTCGTCCGCGAGGTCCTGCCCAACCTGCGCGCCACCCTCCTCGCCCTGTTCGGGCTGCGCTTCATCGCCGCGGTGTACGTCGTCTCCACAGCGGGCTTCCTCCAGGTGGGGCCGCAGCCCCCGGCCGCCGACTGGGCGCTGATGATCCGCGAGAACGCCGGTGGAATCCTCCTCAACCCCTGGGCCGTACTGGCCCCCAGCATCGCCATCGGCCTGCTGGCCATGAGCATCAACCTGGCCGCCGCGGCACTCGTGCCGCCCAGCGGCCGGAAGGCGGTGACGGCACTGTGAACCACATACCTCGGTGGTACCCCGAAGGCCAAGTCCGTGCGGAGGAGGCCGCGGTGCGCGTCAGCGGCCTCACGATCGCCGGCCCGGACGGCCGGCTCCTCCTCGAGAACGGCGGCCTGGAGGTCCGCCCGGGCCGCGTCGTCGCCCTCACCGGACCGTCCGGCTGTGGAAAGACCACGCTGTTGCGCGCCGTGGCAGGCGTCCTGCCCCCGGGTGCGGAGCGTACGGCCGGAAAGCTCGGCGTACTCGGTCACGATCCGTTCAGCCTGCCGGAGACGGAGAAACGTGCCCTGCGCCGGCACAGGCTCGCCTACGTCGGCCAGGACCCGGGCTCCGGGCTCAACCCCCGCATGACGGTCCGCCGCCTGCTCGCCGAAGTCACCGCCGACCACAGTCCGGAGGCCCTGCGCGCCCTGCTCGCCGAGGTGCGCCTGCCGACCGACCAGGACCTGGCCGACCGTCGCCCCGGTGCCCTCTCCGGCGGACAGCAGCGGCGGGTCGCCCTCGCCCGGGCACTGGCCCGCCGCCCCGCCGTCCTGCTCCTCGACGAGCCCACCGCCGGACTCGACGCGAATCTGCGCGACGAGATCGGCGAACTCCTGCGACACCTGGTGAGCCGGCACCAGATGGCGGTCGCGCTGTCCTGCCATGACGCGGACCTCGTCGCCCGCCTCGCCGACGACGTCGTGGAACTGCGTCCACGGCTCAGAGCACTCCCACAAACCACCGGCAGGTCCGCACGGCGGGACGGCACCGGGAAACCTCCCGTGCTGTCCGCGAGCGGGCTGACGGCAGCCTTCGCCCACCGCGGGCGCCAGGTCCCTGTACTGCACGGAATCGATCTCACCGTCTCCGCCGGGTCCAGCGTGGGTGTCGTTGGCGCCTCCGGCTCCGGAAAGACCACCCTGATGCGCACGGTCGTCGGCCTGCACCGCGCGGCCGGCGGCACCATCACCCTCGACGGCCTGTCTCTTCACCCTTCCGCCGGCCGCCGCACCCGCGAGCAGCGACGGCGTATCCAGCTCGTCCCCCAGGACCCGCTGGGCACACTCAACCCGAGCCGCACCATCGGTGCGGCGATCGGCCGCCCACTGGTCCTGCATCGCCGCGTGCCCCGCGGACAGGTTCGCGAGCGCGTGCTGGAACTCCTGCAACAGGTGGGCCTCCCGGCCGGCTTCGCGGACCGCTATCCGTACGAACTCTCCGGTGGACAACGGCAACGCGCCTCCATCGCCCGCGCGCTCGCGGCAGACCCCGATGTGCTGGTCTGCGACGAAGTGACGTCCGGTCTCGATGCCGAGACCGCAACCTCCGTCATGAACCTGCTCGAAGAGCTGCGGGACCGCCGGGGCCTCGCCCTGATCCTCATCAGCCACGACCTTCGCCTGGTGGAGGACCGGACCGAGGCACTGGTCGTCCTGTCGGAGGGCCGAGCCGTCGAACAGGGCCGGACCGAGCGGATCTTCGCGTCTCCCGAGCATCCCGTCACCGCCGCTCTCCTGGGGGTGGCGGTTCGTTCCGGTTGAGCCGGAGCGCCCCTGCTTCTGACGGCGCTCGCACATGGAGGCGACCTGTGTCGCTCCGCGCCGGATTGGTGTGTTCATCCCTAGACTCGCGGCATGCGGATATCCAGGACGCTCACCCGCGGGGGGAGGCCCGGTGAACATGCAGGACGTCACCGATGAGCAGTGGGAGGGGCTCGCCGAAGTCGTTCCCCTGCGGGGCGGCGACGCATGGCCGTCCCGGACCGACCACAAGACTCCGCCCGGCAAGCCGCAAGACGACCCGGACCAGCGGCGGTTGGTCGTGCTGCGGGTTCAGTGCTTCGCCGACGCCCGTGAGGTCGCGGAGTACCTCATGGCACAGATCCCGGTCCTGCTGGATCTGACGGTCGCGGATGCCGGTGTCGCCAAGCGCATCCTCGACTTCGCCAGCGGTGTCGTCTTCGGGCTGAACGCCGGGATGCACCGCGTCGACACCTATGTGTTCCTGCTGTCGCCGGTCGGCACCGAGGTGGACCGGCCCCGCCTCGCTGTACCCCGATCGTAGGAAGGTCGTAACGGAGGAACGGTTCGGCTGACGGGCCGTTGCATACGGTCCCGGCATGGAACCGACCAGCGCGAGAGCCGGGACAGCCGACCGGCCGGTGGTGACCGAACTGCGGCTCTCCTCCTACAAGTCGCACCGCGGCGCCGTCTTCCCCATCGGCCCGCTGACGCTCTTCGCCGGGCCGAGCGGCAGTGGCAAGTCCGGCGCGCTGCAGGCGTATGCGGCGCTCGCGCGGCTCGGCGCCGGCGACACGCTGGAAGAGGTGTTCCCGCACGCCGCGGACTGCGTGCCCGAGCAGGCCAGACCCGACGCCCAGGGGCGGCGCGGGTTCCGGATCGGCTGCACCGTAGACGGTCCGGTGGGGCAGGTCCGGCTGGATGTCGCCGTCCAGGCCGAGCCCGAACTGCGCGTGGTGGGTGAGCGGTTGACGGGATGCGGGCAGATCCTGCTGTCCACGGCGCTGCGCGACCCCGGACGGCGTACGGTCCAGGCCGCCTGGCACACGGCGGGCGCCGTGTCGGTGACCCGCGCCCCGCTGCCGGACGACCGGCTGGGTACGGCGCTGCTGCCGCTGCGGGTGGCGGGCAGGACCGCGGGCCAGCGGCTGGTGCTCGCGGCGGCCGAACAGGCCGTGGTGGCGCTGCGCTCGGTCTTCGCCTGCGACCCGCGGCCGGAGCGGATGCGGGCGCCGGCGGCGGTGGGGCGCGGGCGGCTGCAGAGCGGTTGCGGCAATCTCGCCGAGGTGCTGCGGCGGACGCGGGCGGAGTGCGGCACCCGGCATGCGGCGCTCGTCGCGGCTTCGCGCGCCGGCTGCCGGGGCGTGCTTGAGGACTTGGCGGCCGAGGAACTGGGCGATGGGACCGTACGGGCCGTCCTCGACCGGGGAGCGCTGGGTGTCACGCCCGTGGGGCGGCTGGGAGACGGCGAGTTGCGCTATCTGGCGCTGGCTTTGGTGCTGCTGACCGGGCCCGGGGTGCTGGAGATGGACCCGGTGGCGGAGGTACTGCCCGCCCGGCAGGCGCTGACCGTGCTGGCGGACGGCTTCGACCGCAGCCTCGACCGGCGGCAGGTCCGCGAACTGCTGGCGCTGGCGGTACGGATGGGGGAGCGCGGACATGTGCGGCTGGTCGGGGCGGTCCAGGACGGGGGGTACGCCGCCGGGCTGGGCGGCGTGTCGGTGGTAGACCTGGGGGTGTGACCGAGAGCCCCGAATCCGCACCGCACCCTCCGGAACCCGATGTGCGGGCGCTGCAGCGCCGGCTGGCGGCCTTCGCTGCCGCCCGGGACTGGCAGCCGTACCACACACCCAAGAACCTGGCCGCGGCGCTGAGCGTCGAGGCGGCGGAGCTGATGGAGATCTTCCAGTGGCTCACACCGGAAGAGTCGGCCCGGGTGATGGAGGACCCTCAGACGGCGCACCGGGTGGCTGACGAGGTCGCGGACGTACTGGCGTATCTGCTGCAGTTCTGCGAGGTGTTGGGGATCGACGTGCTGACAGAGCTGTCGGCGAAGATCGAACGGAACGAGGAGCGCTTCCCAGCACCCCCTGATGAACGGTGAGTTGCGGCCCGCCAAACGGTGAGATCGTCACTCTATGGAGTGATAGGCGTCTCAGCATGGGCACAGTTGTCCACAGATTTCGGAATACCCCTGGCCAAACGAGCCGCGAGGTATCACGCTGGGTAGTGAGAGTTTGACGGGGTGTACGGAGGGACGGGGGCCCATGGATGCGGTGCGATTGATCGGTGCCACGCGGCATGCGCTGGCGCAGACGCGGGCGGCCGCGGATATCGTGGCGGAGGCCTGGCAAGCCCAGGCGCTGGCGCAGGCGGTCGGTAGCCACCTCGCCATCAACGGTCCGCCGGAGCTGCGGGCCGAGGCCCGTGGGCTGAGCGAAGCGGGCGGGCGACCGTACGGCGCGCCGCACCACTCGGGGGCGGGCGCGGTGACGGTACGGGCCGAGCAGCTGACCGGAGTGCAGGATGCGCGGGCCGTGCTGTTGGGGCTGGGCGGTCTGCTCGGGGACGTCGGGATAGCCCTGGTCGCGGTCGCCTGCGCGGCGGATGAGGAAGGCCTCTACTGGCAGTGCATCGAGGCCATGGACGCTGCGGACGAGTCGGGTGACAGGGTGCGCGGACTGCTGCGGCACCTGGAGGACCGGGAGCGGGCCGAAGGGCGGCCCGCCGATGACGAAAACTGGGACAGCCGGCGGTAGTCCCCCCGGGGGCCGTGTACGGGACTGCGGGGGGTGACACCTCGAGCGTGCAGGATGGGGGCATGGATCTTCGCATATTCACACCGAGCCCCAGCAGGGCGCGAGCTACGACACCCTGCTCACCGTCGCCACGGCGACCGAGGATCTGGGCTTCGACGCCAGGAGAACGGCCTCGCGGGCTCCCCCGACGAGGTGGTCGACAAGATCGGCCGCTATGCCGAGATCGGCTGCTCCAGGATCTACCTTCGGGTTCTGGACCTCCACGGCCTGGAGCACCTGGAGCTGATCTCCTCTCGGGTGCGGTCCCAGCTCACCTGACCCCGGAGCTCTGACCACCGAACCACCGGACCACCAACCTTGGGAGTCCCGCGATGCCTGCCCCCACCGTGCCGCTGGCCGACGCCCTCGCCGAGGGCCCGGTCGTCCTCGACGGAGGACTGTCGAACCAACTCGCCGACCAGGGCTGCGATCTGTCGGACGCGCTGTGGTCGGCGCGACTGCTGGCCGACGCGCCCGAACAGGTCGAAGCGGCCCACGCCGCGTACGTACGGGCGGGCGCGCGGGTCCTCATCACCGCCAGCTACCAGGCGACGTACGAGGGTTTCGCCCGGCGCGGCATCGGACGCGAGCGGACGTCCGTGCTGCTGCGCCGCAGTGTCGAGCTGGCGCGCCAAGCCGCCGGGCCGCGTGAGGACGTCTGGGTCGCGGCCTCCGTCGGCCCGTACGGCGCCATGCTGGCCGACGGCAGCGAGTACCGCGGGCGGTACGGGCTGAGCGTGCCCGAGCTGGAGCGCTTCCACCGGCCCCGGATCGAGGCCCTGTGCGCTGCGGAACCCGATGTGCTCGCCCTGGAGACGGTGCCGGACGCCGACGAGGCGGAGGCGCTGCTCCGCGCCGCTGCGGGGACCGGAGTCCCCGTCTGGCTGTCGTACACAATCGCCGGCGACACCACGCGGGCCGGGCAGCCGCTCGATCAGGCTCTGGCGCTCGCCGCCGGCAACGACCAGGTGATCGCGGCCGGGGTCAACTGCTGTGATCCGCGGGATGCCCAGCGCGCGGTCGAGGTCGCGGCGGAGATCACCGGCAAACCCGTCGTCGTCTACCCCAACAGCGGGGAGACCTGGGACGCCGAGGCCCGCGGCTGGCGTGGCGGTTCCACCTTCGACGCCGGCCGGGTCCGCGACTGGCAGTCCGCCGGCGCCCGGCTCATCGGCGGATGCTGTCGTGTCGGACCGGACCGGATTGCCGAACTCACCCGTCTCATGGGGCGGTCGCCTGAGGAACCTTCCTCGTAGCGGCCCCGGGCCCTGCGACTCGGCTGCGTATTCCTAACTGCCGCGGCGGTGGGCACCTGACTGCCGCGGCGGTGGGCACCGGGCCGCTGGTACCGGCGCGGGGCCTCCGACTCGCCCAGCGGCGTCCATCGGTCTCCTGGCGAGGGGACCACCGGCTTGAGCCGGTGGGGCCGGTGGGGGGAATCGCTTCCCTGGCCTGTGGTATTTCCTTTCGCCCCGCAAGGGATCGGTTCGGGCTGGACCGCAACCCTCGGGTTGGAAGCCCCCCTCCTTTGGGGAGCGGAGTCACCGCACCCTCCTCAGTGACGGCGGCTGAAGCTCGCTGGTGGCCCGTTCCGTGCCGGATCACTGCGAGATCGCGCACAGGGGCCGCGCGAGCCGCCCGACTCGGCGAGGATGGGCGCATGGGCTTCCATGTGGATTCCGAGGCCGGGCGGCTCCGCCGCGTCATCCTGCACCGCCCGGACCTGGAGCTGAAGCGGCTCACGCCGAGCAACAAGGACGCGCTCCTGTTCGACGACCTGCTATGGGTCCGCCGGGCGCGGCAGGAGCACGACGGCTTCGCGGACGTTCTGCGCGAGTGCGGTGTGGAGGTGCACCTCTTCGGGGACCTGCTGGCCGACAGCATGGCCATCCCCGAGGCGCGGGCGCTGGTTCTCGACCGGGTCTTCCATGAGAAGGAGTACGGCCCGCTGGCCACCGACCACCTGCGGGCGGCCTTCGACGACATGCCGATCCCCGATCTTGTCGAGGCGCTGGTCGGCGGCATGACCAAGCGGGAATACCTGGACCGGTACCCGGAGCCCACCTCCGTCCGCTTCCACGTCATGGACCTCGACGACTTCCTGCTCGCCCCGCTGCCCAACCACCTGTTCACCCGGGACACCTCCGCGTGGGTCTACGACGGGGTGTCCATCAACGCCATGCGCTGGCCGGCCCGCCAGCGCGAGACCGTGCACTTCGAGGCGATCTACCGGCACCACCCCCTGTTCACCAGCGAGGAGGCCGGGCCCTTCCATGTGTGGTCGGAGGGACAGAGCGCCTACCCTTCGACGATCGAGGGCGGAGACGTACTGGTCATCGGCAATGGCGCGGTGCTCATCGGGATGAGCGAGCGGACGACGCCGCAGGCGGTGGAGATGCTGGCCCGCGGGCTGTTCGCGGCCGGTTCGGCCCGTACGATCGTGGCGCTGGACATGCCCAAGGGGCGGGCGGTCATGCACCTCGACACGGTGTTGACCATGATCGACGGTGACACCTTCACCCAGTACGCGGGGCTGGGGAACCTGCGCTCGTACACCATCGAGCCCGGCTCCAGCGAGCAGGACCTCAAGGTCACCGACCATCCACCGGAGCACATGCACCGGGCGATCGCGGCCGCGCTCGGCCTGGACTCCGTGCGGGTCCTCACTGCCACCCAGGACGTGCACTCGGCGGAGCGCGAGCAGTGGGACGACGGCTGCAATGTGCTGGCGGTGGAGCCGGGTGTGGTGGTCGCGTACGAGCGGAACTCCACCACCAACACATTTCTCCGCAAGTGCGGCATCGAGGTGATCACGATCCCGGGCAGTGAGCTGGGGCGGGGGAGGGGCGGGCCGCGCTGTATGAGCTGTCCCTTCGAGCGGGACGCCGTGTAAGCCCCGCGGTGAGGAGCGTCACGAAGGGTTGGCCTGTATAGAGATGCAATGCATCGTATAGAGTTACAGGGTCAGCAGTAGTCATACGACCGAGGAGCCCCTCATGGCGACAGACCTCACGGGCCGCCACTTCCTCAAGGAGCTCGATTTCACGGCCGAGGAGTTCCGCCACCTGATCACGCTGGCCGGTGAGCTCAAGGCCGCCAAGCGTGCGGGTGCCGAGGTGCCGCGGCTGAGGGGCCGCAACATCGCGCTGATCTTCGAGAAGACCTCTACCCGTACCCGCTGCGCCTTCGAGGTGGCGGCCGCTGACCAGGGCGCCTCGACAACGTACCTCGATCCGAGCGGCTCACAGATCGGGCACAAGGAGTCGGTGAAGGACACGGCGCGCGTGCTGGGCCGGATGTTCGACGGCATCGAGTACCGGGGGCACGCCCAGTCGGTCGTCGAGGAACTCGCCGAGCACGCCGGGGTCCCGGTCTTCAACGGGCTGACCGACGAGTGGCACCCGACGCAGATGCTCGCCGATGTGCTGACGATGACCGAGCACTGCGACAAGCCGCTGGAGTCGGTCTCCTATGCCTACCTCGGCGACGCCCGCTTCAACATGGGCAACTCCTACCTGGTCACCGGCGCACTGCTGGGCATGGATGTACGGATCGTCGCCCCGAAGTCACTGTGGCCGGCCGACGAGGTCGTCGCCGCGGCGCGCGAGTCGGCCGCGGCCAGCGGCGCCCGCATCACCCTGACCGAAGACGTCACCGAGGGTGTGGCGGGTGCGGACTTCATCGCCACCGATGTGTGGGTGTCGATGGGGGAGCCGAAGGAGGTGTGGGACGAGCGGATCGCACTGCTCCGTCCCTACGCCGTGACCATGGATGTGCTCCGGGCGACCGGCCGCCCGGATGTGAAGTTCCTGCACTGCCTGCCGGCCTTCCACGACCTGGGCACCCAGGTCGGCCGGGAGATCCATGAGCGGTACGGCCTGACCTCGCTCGAGGTCACCGACGAGGTCTTCGAGTCCGGGCACTCCGTCGTCTTCGACGAGGCCGAGAACCGGATGCACACCATCAAGGCCGTGCTGGTGGCCGCCCTCGCGGGAGAGTGAACGGCAGGGTGAACCATACGGCCTTGCCGTCCGGGGTCGGGCGGTAGCCGGATTCCCCGCTGAGGCTGCGTATCAGCAGCAGGCCGCGCCCGCCCTCGGCCAGGTCGAACGGATTGGACTGGGCGCCCGCCAGATTGCCGGGCGGGGAGGGGTCGTGGTCGTGCACCTCGACCCGGCAGCCGTCGGCCCGCAGCTCCACGATCAGGTCGATGGGGTGGTTCCCATCCGTGTGCTCGACGGCGTTCGCGACCAGCTCCGCCGTCAGCAGCTCAGCGGTCTCCCGGGGGCCGGACTCGGCGAGGTCCGCCAGCGCAGTGCGAATCAGCGCGCGGGCCATCGGGATGGCGGCCGCGGCGTGGGGCAGGGCGATGCGCCAGGAATCCGGTCGGGGGGCAGCGGGCAAGTGGGGTAGTCCGTTCGCAGGTCGGCAGATCTGGCCATCCACCGTAGGAACGCGGCGAATGCCCAGGCAGAGGCGCCAGTCGGCTTCTCGCGGGACCTCCGGCCTGCCGCCGCAGGGACTTTCGCCCCACGGCGCCTCGATAGGGGGGCTGCGTAGTGCGGGGGGCTGGGCTGCGTATCGCGTCCTCGTGACGGTAGTCATCCAACGGTGATAGCTTCGAAGGGCAGGCACCAGCCATCCGGCTGAAGGAGGCCGTACGCCATGAGCCCGTTCACCGGTTCCGCGCGGAAGACCGAGGAGTGGCGGCACCTCCGCCTCACCCGGGACGCCGGAGTCGCCACCGTCACCCTCGCCCGCCCCGAGAAGCTGAACGCCCTCACCTTCGAGGCCTACGCCGACCTGCGCGACCTGATCGCCGAGCTCGCCCGGGACGGATCCGTACGAGCCCTGGTGCTCGGCGGCGAGGGCCGCGGCTTCTGCTCCGGCGGCGACGTCGACGAGATCATCGGCGCCACTCTCGCCATGGACACCGGGCAACTGCTCGACTTCAACCGGATGACCGGGCAGGTCGTACGGGCGCTGCGCGAGTGCCCCTTCCCGGTGATCGCGGCGGTGCACGGCGTCGCGGCCGGAGCCGGGGCCGTCCTGGCCCTGGCCGCCGACTTCCGCGTCGCCGACCCCTCGGCGCGCTTCGCCTTCCTCTTCACCAAGGTCGGGTTGTCCGGCGGCGACATGGGCGCGGCCTATCTGCTGCCGCGCGTGGTCGGGCTCGGGCACGCGACCCGGCTGCTGATGCTCGGCGAGCCGGTACGTGCCACGGAGGCCGAACGGATCGGGCTGATCAGCGAACTCGCGGAGGAAGGGCAGGCCGGTGCGGCCGCGGCGGCCCTCGCCCGGCGGCTCGCGGAAGGCCCAGCCCTCGCACACGCCCAGACCAAAGCGCTGCTCACCGCCGAACTCGACATGCCGCTCGCCGCCGCCGTCGAGATGGACGCCGCCACCCAGGCGCTGCTGATGAACAGCGACGACTACGCCGAGTTCCACGCGGCCTTCACCGAGAAGCGCGCACCCAAGTGGCAGGGCAGGTAGCCGTGCCGGGCAGTGATGTCAGCGGCTCCCGCCGCGGGCTGCGCGTCGCGGTGATCGGCGGCGGACCCGGCGGACTGTACGCGGCCGCCCTCCTCAAACGCCTCGACCCGACCCGCGACATCACCGTCTGGGAGCGCAACGCACCCGAAGACACCTTCGGCTTCGGCGTCGTCCTCTCCGACGAGACCCTGGGCGGCATCGAGCACGCCGACCCTGTGGTCTACCAGGCGCTACGCAACGAGTTCGTGCGCTGGGACGACATCGACGTCGTGCACCGCGGCCGCACCCTGACCTCCGGCGGGCACGGCTTCGCGGCCCTCGGCCGGCGCCGGCTGCTCGCCGTCCTGCATGAGCGCTGCCGCGGTCTCGGCGTACGGCTGCGCTTCCGCACCGAGGCGCCCCCGGCCGAACAACTCGCCCGCAGCCACGACCTGGTGATCGCCGCCGACGGCGTGAACAGCGCGACCCGGGACGCCCACGCCGAGACGTTCCGGCCACGGCTCACCACCCACCGCTGCCGCTACATCTGGCTCGCCGCCGACTTCGCCTTCGACGCCTTCCGCTTCGAGATCGCCGAGACCGGACACGGCGTGATGCAGCTGCACGGCTATCCGTTCGCGCGCGATGCCAGCACGGTCATCGTCGAGATGCGCGAAGAGGTGTGGCGGCGCGCGGGCCTGGACGGGTGTGACGAGCAGGAGTCGACGGAGCAGTGCGCGAAGTTCTTCTCCGAGGCCCTCGCCGGCCGCCCGCTGCGCGGCAACAACTCGGCCTGGATCGCCTTCCGCACGGTCGTCAACGAGCGCTGGTCACACGGCACCACGGTGCTGCTCGGCGATGCCGCCCACACCGCGCACTTCTCCATCGGCTCCGGCACCAAGCTCGCCGTCGAGGACGCCCTCGCGCTCGCCGCCTGCCTGCAGGAACAGCCGTCCGTGGCCGACGCGCTCGCCGCGTACGAGGCCGAGCGGCGCCCCGTCGTCGAATCGACCCAGCGCGCGGCCCGCGCCAGCCTCGAGTGGTTCGAGAACCTGGCGGTGCATCTCGACCAGCCGCCCCGCCAGTTCGCCTTCAATCTGCTGACCCGCAGCCGCCGCGTGACGCACGACAATCTGCGCGTGCGCGACCGGTCCTTCACCGACGCGGTGGCCGACGACTTCGGCTGCCCGCCCGGCACGCCCCCGATGTTCACCCCCTTCCGGCTGCGCGGCCTCACCCTGCGCAACCGCGTCGTCGTCTCCCCGATGGACATGTACTCCGCCGAGGAGGGCATCCCCGGCGACTTCCACCTCGTCCACCTCGGCGCACGCGCCCTCGGCGGCGCGGGTCTGGTGATGACGGAGATGGTGTGCGTCAGCCCGGAAGGCCGGATCACCCCCGGCTGCGCGGGGCTGTACGCACCGGAACACGAGGCGGCGTGGCGTCGCATCACCGACTTCGTGCACAGCTCGTCGCCCGGCACGGCGATCGGCGTGCAGCTGGGGCACTCCGGGCGCAAGGGGTCCACCCGGCTGATGTGGGAGGGTATCGACCAGCCGCTGCCGCACGGGAACTGGCCGGTCGTGGCCCCCTCGCCGCTCCCGTACCGCCCGGGCGTCAACCAGGTGCCGCACGCGCTGGACGCCGCCGGACTCGCGGACATCCGCGAGCAGTTCACAGACGCGGCCCGCCGCGCCGCCCGAGCCGGCTTCGATCTCCTCGAACTCCACTGCGCCCACGGCTACCTCCTCTCCAGCTTCCTCTCGCCGCTCACCAACCAGCGAACCGACGCCTACGGCGGAGACCTCGACGGCCGCCTGCGCTACCCCCTCGAAGTCTTCGACGCCGTAAGAGCCGTGTGGCCGGACGACCGGCCCATGACCGTCCGCATCTCCGCTACCGACTGGGCGCCCGGCGGCACCACGGCCGATGACGCCATGGAGATCGCCCGGACCTTCGCCGCGCACGGCGCCGATGCCATCGATGTCTCCACCGGTCAGGTCGTCCCCGACGAGCAGCCCGACTACGGCCGCTCGTACCAGACCCCCTACGCCGACCGCATCCGCAACACCGTCGGGATACCCGTGATCGCCGTCGGGGCCATCTCCTCCTGGGACGATGTCAATTCGCTCGTCCTCGCGGGGCGGGCGGACCTGTGCGCTCTGGCCCGGCCGCATCTGTACGACCCGCACTGGACCCTGCACGCGGCGGCGGAGCAGGGCTACGCCGGGCCCGGCGCCCCCTGGCCGGCGCCGTACCAGGCAGGCAGCCGTAAGCCCCCCACCGGCCGTACCGACGCGCCCAAGCCCCGCCTCACCCTGGAAGGTTGAGACCCCCGCCCGCCGCTTCCGGCCGGCTCTTTCACCGGGCGCCGCGCAGGAAGCGGCGGTCCGGCGTTCAGCCCAGCTGCTCCGCGACGAAGGCCGCGCCCGCGTCCCGCAGCCGCGCATGCAGTGCGGCGAAGACCTCCGCGCTGCGCCCGCCCGGCCAGTCCTCGGGCAGCAGCGCCGCCGGAAGGCCCGGATCGGCGTACGGCACCTGCCGCCAGGAGTCCAGCATCAGCAGATAGTCGCGGTAGGCGTCCGCCGGCTCCACGGTCTGCTGCCGCTCCCAACGCCGCAGCATCGGCTCATGCGCCTCCAGAAAGGCCCGGTGGAGTTTGGCCATCTCCTCCAGGTCCCACCAGCGCGCCACCGACTGGGCCGTCGGCTCGAAGCCGGTGTGCGTGCTGCCGGTGAACAGGTCGACGTACTCGGAGAGTTCCAGCCGCTCCAAGGTGTGCCGTGCCTCCTCCAGCAGATGCTCGGGGGCGATCCACACCCCGGGCGCGGCCGTGCCGAAGCCCAGCCGCGCCAGCCGGGACCGCAGCAGATGGCGCTTGTGCCGCTGCTGCTCCGGCACCGAGAAGACGGCCAGCAGCCAGCCGTCGCCGGGTTGCGCGGCCGGACGCTCGTAGATACGGCGGTCGCCGTCGTCGAGCAGCTGCCGGGCGTCGTCGGACAGCACATATCCCGCCGCCCCGTCAGCGGTGCGCGCCGGGACCAGCAGCCCGCGCCGCTTGAGCCGCGAGACCGCCGAGCGCACTGACTGCGGGTCGACGTCCACCGCGCCCAGCAACCGGATCAGCGCGGCGATCGGCACCGGCCTGCCGTCGCCGGGCCCGCGCCCGTAGGCGCCGTAGAAGGTCACAATCAAAGATCGCGGAGTGTGCTGCTCTGCCACACGGTCACTCTAAGTCGCAGGGTCGGGCGGCAGCTCCCGCAGCCGGAACCGCTGCAGCTTCCCCGTGGGCGTCCGGGGCAGCGCGTCCAGAAAGACGATCTCGCGCGGAGACTTGTAGGGGGCGATCTCGTTCTTGACGAACTCCCGCAGGGCGGTGGCCTGCTGCTCGTCGCGGCGCACGCCCTCGCGCAGGACGGCGTACGCCACGACCACCTGGCCGCGCCGCTCGTCCGGCCGTCCGACCACCGCCGCCTCCAGCACGTCGGGGTGGCGCAGCAGGGCCTCTTCGACCTCCGGGCCGGCGATGTTGTACCCGGCGGAAATGATCATGTCGTCGGCGCGCGCCACATAGCGGAACCAGCCGTCGGGCTCACGCACGTACGTGTCCCCGGTCAGATTCCAGCCGTCCCGTACGTAATCGCGCTGCCGCTCGTCCGCCAGATAGCGGCAGCCGGTCGGTCCGCGCACGGCGAGCAGTCCGGGCTCGCCGTCGGGCACCTCCCGGCCGTCGGCGTCCTGCACGCGCGCGTGGAAGCCGGGTACCGGTACGCCGGTCGTGCCGGGCCGGATCGTTTCGTCAGCGGCGGAGATGAAGATGTGGAGCAGCTCGGTGGACCCGATGCCGTTGATGATGCGCAGACCGGTGCTCTCGTGCCACGCGCGCCAGGTGCCGGCCGGCAGGTTCTCCCCGGCCGAGACACACCGGCGCAGGGAGGACAGGTCGTGCCCGTCGAGCTGTTCGAGCATGACCCGGTAGGCGGTCGGCGCGGTGAACAGGACCGATACGCCGTGCCGGCCGATCGCGGGCAGCAGCTGCTGGGGCCCCGCCTGCTCCAGCAGCAGCGCACAGGCCCCGGCCCGCAGCGGGAAGACCACCAGCCCGCCGAGCCCGAAGGTGAAGCCGAGCGGAGGGCTGCCGGCGAACACATCGTCAGGAGTGGGCCGCAGCACATGAGCCGCGAAGGTGTCCGCGATCGCGAGCACATCGCGGTGGAAGTGCATACAGCCCTTGGGCCGCCCGGTCGTCCCGGAGGTGAAGGCGATCAGCGCCACGTCGTCCGCGGAGGTCTCGACCGCGGCGTAGGGCCTGGGATGGCCGGCCGCCGGCTGCAGCAGGTCCTCGGGCCCGTCTCCGCCGTACGTGGCGATCCGCAGGCCCGGCACCTCGGCCTTCACCAGGTCGTCGACCGAGCGGATGTCGCACAGCGCGTGCCGTACCCGCGCCGCCGCACAGATGCCCGCCAGCTCCAGGGGCCGCTGCGCGGCCAGCACGGTCACGGCCACGGCGCCCGCCTTCATCACCGCGAGCCAGCAGGCGGCCAGCCACGGTGTGGTGGGCCCGCGCAGCAGCACCCGGTTGCCGGGAACCACGCCCAGGTCGGAGGTGAGGACGTGGGCGATCCGGTCGACATGGCCGCGCAGCTCGCCGTACGACCAGATCCGGCCGGAGCCGTCGCGGATGGCGGGCCGGTCCGCACCGAACCGCTCGATCGTGCGGTCCAGCAGCTCGGCCCCGCAGTTGAGCCGCTCCGGATAGCGCAGCTCGGGCAGGTCGAGCAGGAGGTCCGGCCACTGGTCGGCCGGCGGGAGATGGTCGCGGGCGAAGGTGTCCACGTGGGCCGAAGGCATGAGCTCCATGGCGGGTGCGCCCCCTTGCGCCGGTCCTGGAAATGGGGTGGTTCCGGCCGTGCGGTTGAGGTACGAGCGTAACGTGATAGTGACGGCGGTCAATACTTCGCGATAAGGGAGGGGCTGCAGATGCCCGCATTCGCACTGGAACCGGGCCAGCGGGAGTGGTGCGCGCAGCTGCGCGCGCTGGCGGCGGAGCGCCTGCGCCCGCTCGCCGAACGGGGCGCGACCGGCCGTGTCAACCGGCCGCTGGTATCCGCGCTGGGCGAGCTCGGCCTGCTGGAACGCATCCTTCCGGCCGACGGGGCCGATGGCGCCGGTCAGGTCTCCGCCCTCGACCTCTGTCTGCTGCGCGAATCCCTGGCACAGGAGTGCACCGAGGCCGAGACCGCGCTCGCCCTGCAGGGCCTTGGCACATACCCGGTCGTGCAGTCGGGCAGCGCCGGGCAACGCAAGCGCTGGATTCCCGAAGTCGCCGCGGGGCGCGCGGTCGCCGCCTTCGCACTGAGCGAGCCGGGCGCGGGCTCGGACGCGGCGGCGCTGGAGCTGACGGCGGAGCCGGACGGCGACGGCTGGCGGCTGAGCGGCGAGAAGTGCTGGATCTCCAACGCCCCCGAGGCGGACTTCTACACCGTCTTCGCCCGCACCGGCGAAGGCGGGGGCTCGCGCGGCGTCACGGCGTTCCTGGTGCCCGCGGAACGCCCTGGTCTGTCCGGCGAGCACCTCGACATGCTCAGCCCGCACCCCATCGGCAGCCTGCGCTTCGACGGCGTGCCGGTATCGCCCGCCGACCTGCTCGGCGAGCCGGGACGCGGCTTCGGCGTCGCCATGCGGACCCTCAACCTGTTCCGCCCCAGTGTCGGCGCGTTCGCGGTCGGCATGGCGCAGGCGGCCCTCGACGCGACCCTGGCACATACGCAGGACCGTACGGCGTTCGGCGGCCCGCTGGCGGACCTCCAGTCCGTATCCCACCGGGTCGCCGAGATGGCCACCCGTACGGAGGCCGCCCGGCTGCTCGTCTACGCGGCAGCGGCGGCGTACGACAGCGGTGCGCCCGGCATCGCCCGCCGCTCTGCCATGGCCAAGCTGCTCGCGACGGAGACGGCGCAGTACGTCGTCGACTCCGCGGTCCAGCTGCACGGCGCTCGCGCGCTGAAGCGCGGCCATCTCCTCGAACACCTCTACCGCGAAGTCCGCGCGCCCCGGATCTATGAGGGCGCGACCGAGGTGCAGCGCACGATCATCGCGAAGGAGCTGTACGGATGAGCCTGGAGCGCATCAACCCCGCCGAGCTGTCCCCGCCCACCGGCTTCTCCCACGCCGTCACCGCCACTGGCGGCCGCCTGGTGTTCCTCGCGGGCCAGACGGCTCTGGACGGCCAAGGCAACGTCGTCGGCGACACGCTGCCTGCCCAGTTCGCGACGGCGCTGACGAATCTCCTCAGCGCGCTGCGGGCGGCCGGCGGGTCCCCGGAGCACCTGGCGCGGGTCACCGTCTACGCCACGGACGTCGCCGCCTACCGCGTCCACGCTCGTGAACTGGGCCGCATCTGGCGGAAGCTGGCGGGACGGGACTACCCGGCGATGGCGGTGATCGGCGTGGTACGGCTCTGGGACGAGCAGGCCATGGTCGAACTCGACGGCATCGCTGTGCTGCCCTGACCCGGGCGGTCGCGGAACGGCGCGGCGGCCTCCTGACCGGCGCAGCGCAGCCTGACAGCCTTTCAGGATCCGAGTAGGCGAACTCTCCACCGCGCCGCTTCCGTACGCCGGATCGCACACACCGGGAGGCCGCCTGGCGACCGTTTGCGGCCGCCACCCGGCGGACCTAGCGTGAAAGGGTGTGATTCCTCCTCCAAGAGGTCGCCACGACCGCTGGAAAGGACGAGCACGATGGGCACCATCACCACCACCGATGGCACCGAGATCGTCTACAAGGACTGGGGGACCGGCCGGCCCGTCGTGTTCAGCCATGGCTGGCCCCTCAACGCCGACGCCTGGGACCCGCAGCTCCGCATGGTCGCCGACAACGGATTCCGCGCGATCGCCCACGACCGCCGTGGACACGGCCGCTCCGGCCAGCCCTGGAACGGCAACGACATGGACACCTACGCCGACGATCTCGCCCAGCTGATCGAGACCCTGGACCTGCGCGATGCGATCCTGGTCGGCCATTCCACCGGCGGCGGGGAGATCACCCGCTACATCGGCCGCCACGGCAGCGGCCGGGTCGCCAAGGCCGTGCTGGTCAGTGCCATCCCTCCGCTGATGCTGAAGACGGACAGCAACCCCGAAGGACTGCCCATCGAGGTGTTCGACGCCATTCGCGCCGGAATCCAGACCGATCGCGCGCAGTACTACATGGACCTCAGCGAGCCCTTCCTCGGCGCCAATCGGCCTGGCTCAACCGTCTCCCAGGGCATCCGCGGGGCGTTCTGGTTGTGGAGCATGCAGGTCGGGATCAAGGGAGCCTACGACTGCGTCAAGGTGTTCTCCGAGACCGACCTCACCGAGGACCTCAAGCGTTTCGACATCTCCACGCTGATCGTGCACGGTGACAACGACCAGATCGTGCCCATCGTCGCCTCGGCACAGAAATCGGTGAATCTCGTCAAGGATGCCACCCTCAAGGTCTATCGCAACGCTCCCCACGGCCTGCCCATGGTCAGTCCGCACAGGGAGACCTTCGACGCCGACCTGCTGGCCTTCCTCACCACCTGACCCTGCATCAGATGTCGCGGAAGATGTCGATCTGCGCACCGATGGTGTTCAGCCGCTCCGCCAGCTCCTCGTAACCCCGGTTGATCACGTAGACGTTGCGGAGCACCGATGTGCCCGGCGCCGCCATCATCGCCAACAGCACCACCACCGCGGGCCGCAGCGCCGGCGGGCACATCATCTCGGCCGCTCGCCAGCGTGTCGGCCCCTCCACCAGCACCCGGTGCGGATCCAGCAACTTCACATCCGCGCCCAGGCGGTTGAGGTCGGTGAGATAGATCGCGCGGTTGTCGTAGACCCAGTCGTGGATCAGCGTCGAGCCCTGGGCCGTCGCGGCGATGGCCGCGAAGAAGGGGACGTTGTCGATGTTGACGCCGGGGAACGGCATCGGGTGGATCTTGTCGATCGGCGCGACCAGCTTGGACGGCCGTACGGTCAGATCGGTCAGCCTCGTACGGCCGTTGTCCGCCGCGTACTCGGGGGTGCGCTCGTGGTCGAGGCCCATCTCCTCCAGCACGGCCAGCTCGATCTCGAGGAACTCGATCGGGACCCGACGGATCGTCAGCTCCGACTCGGTGACCACGGCGGCGGCGAGCAGGCTCATCGCCTCCACCGGGTCCTCGGAGGGCGCGTAGTCCACGTCGCGGTCGATGTGCCCGACGCCGTGCACGGTCAGCGTTGTGGTGCCGATGCCGTCGACCTTCACCCCCAGCTCCTCCAGGAAGAAGCACAGGTCCTGGACCATGTAGTTGGAGCTGGCGTTGCGGATGACGGTGACGCCCTCGTGGCGTGCCGCGGCGAGGAGCGCGTTCTCGGTGACGGTGTCGCCTCGTTCGGTCAGCACGATCGGACGGCCGGGGGAGACCTCGCGGTCCACGCGCGCGTGGTAGGTGCCCTCGGTGGCCGTGATCTCCAGGCCGAAGTGGCGCAGAGCGGTCATATGCGGCTGCACGGTTCGCGTCCCGAGGTCGCAGCCACCCGCGTACGGGATGCGGAACTGGTCCTCGAGGTGCAGCAGCGGGCCGAGGAACATGATGACGCTGCGGGTGCGGCGGGCCGCGGCCGTGTCCATCGCGTCGAGGTCGAGCCGGGGTGGCGGCACGATCTCCAGGTCGTTCCCGTCGTTGATCCAGCGGGTACGCACGCCGATGCTGCCGAGGACCTCGAGGATGCGGTACACCTCCTCGATCCGGGCGACCCTCCGCAGGGTCGTACGACCGGAGTTGAGCAGCGTGGCGCACAGCAGCGCGACGCACGCGTTCTTGCTCGTCTTCACATCGATGCTGCCGGACAGGCGGCGGCCGCCAACGACCCGCAGATGCATGGGGCCTGCGTAGCCGAGCGAGACGATCTCGCTGTCCAGGGCTTCGCCGATCCGGGCGATCATCTCAAGGCTGATGTTCTGATTGCCTCGCTCGATGCGGTTGATCGCACTCTGGCTGGTGCTGAGGGCGTCCGCGAGCTGCGTCTGCGTCCAGCCGCGGTGCTGGCGGGCATCACGAATGAGCTTGCCGATACGGAGGAGGTAATCGTCTGACATACCCAGGACTCTATCTCAAATATGAGATTTCCTCTCGTAGACGCGCCCCGCCGGAAATCCGAGGTGTCCAACTCCGGGTCGAACGGTTCCGGGAGGTGAAGGGGCGTACCGAAGGGGTGCGCCCCGTCCGCTTTGGTGTATCCCCCGCGGCCGCTTCCCCGCGTGCGGCATAGAACCTGTACTCAGGGGCACAG
This sequence comes from Streptomyces sp. HSS9-12, assembly GCF_054963655.1. NCBI lineage: Bacteria > Bacillati > Actinomycetota > Actinomycetes > Kitasatosporales > Streptomycetaceae > Streptomyces > Streptomyces sp. HSS9-12. Next base: position 86,017 of record NZ_JBUEGC010000002.1, read on the forward strand.
GATGCATGCGCATGACCTCGGGGCGGCGATGTACTAGAGTTATCTCGACATCGAGATATCTGCCGAGGCGTACCGTCGCCCGCTGGAAGTAAGGTTTACCTAACTGAGCCTTACCTCAGCGGATCGGCATGAGGCTGCAACGGCAGGATGCGGTGGTACGCGCACATTGATGAAGGAGACTGTCGTGTCGGCGAACAGCTTCGACGCCCGCAGCGCGCTGCGCGTGGGCGACGAGTCGTACGAGATCTTCCGGCTGGACAAGGTCGAGGGCTCCGCCCGCCTGCCCTACAGCCTGAAGGTGCTGCTGGAGAACCTGCTCCGCACCGAGGACGGCGCGAACATCACCGCCGACCACATCCGGGCGCTGGGCAACTGGGACGCGAGTGCCCAGCCCAGCCAGGAGATCCAGTTCACGCCGGCCCGCGTGATCATGCAGGACTTCACCGGTGTGCCGTGCGTCGTGGACCTCGCCACCATGCGTGAGGCCGTCAAGGAGCTCGGCGGCGACCCGTCGAAGATCAACCCACTGGCCCCGGCCGAGCTGGTCATCGACCACTCCGTCATCGCCGACCGCTTCGGCACCCCGGACGCCTTCGTCAAGAACGTCGAGCTGGAGTACGGCCGCAACAAGGAGCGCTACCAGTTCCTGCGCTGGGGCCAGACCGCCTTTGACGAGTTCAAGGTCGTCCCGCCCGGCACCGGCATCGTCCACCAGGTCAACATCGAGCACCTGGCCCGCGCCGTCATGGTCCGGGGCGGCCAGGCGTACCCCGACACCCTCGTCGGCACCGACTCGCACACCACCATGGTCAACGGCCTCGGCGTGCTCGGCTGGGGCGTCGGCGGTATCGAGGCCGAGGCCGCGATGCTCGGCCAGCCGGTCTCGATGCTCATCCCGCGCGTCGTCGGCTTCAAGCTGACCGGGTCCCTGCCCACCGGCACCACCGCCACCGACCTCGTCCTCACGATCACCGAGATGCTGCGCAAGCACGGCGTCGTCGGCAAGTTCGTCGAGTTCTACGGCGAGGGCGTCGCCTCCGTGCCGCTGGCCAACCGCGCCACCATCGGCAACATGTCGCCGGAGTTCGGCTCCACCGCGGCGATGTTCCCGATCGACGGCGAGACCATCAACTACCTGAGGCTCACCGGCCGCTCCGAGCAGCAGCTCGCGCTCGTCGAGGCGTACGCCAAGGAGCAGGGTCTGTGGCTCGACCCGTCCGCCGAGCCGGACTTCTCCGAGAAGCTCGAGCTGGACCTGTCCACCGTCGTCCCGTCCATCGCCGGCCCGAAGCGCCCGCAGGACCGGATCGTCCTGGCCGATGCCAAGAACCAGTTCCTGATGGACGTGCGGAACTACGTCCCCGACGCCGAGGACGCCTACGAGGGCGTCGTGGAGTCCTTCCCGGCCTCCGACCCGCCCGCCGTCTCCAACGGCGCCCCGGTGAAGAAGGTCAAGGTCACCGCCCCCGACGGGACCGAGTACGAGCTCGACCACGGCGCCGTCACCGTTGCCGCGATCACCTCCTGCACCAACACCTCGAACCCGTACGTCATGGTCGCGGCCGCGCTGGTGGCCAAGAAGGCGGTCGAGAAGGGCCTGACCCGCAAGCCGTGGGTCAAGACCACCCTCGCCCCCGGGTCCAAGGTCGTCATGGACTACTACGACCGCGCCGGCCTCACTCCGTACCTCGACAAGCTGGGCTTCAACCTGGTCGGTTACGGCTGCACCACCTGCATCGGCAACTCCGGCCCCCTGCCGGAGGAGGTCTCCCAGGCCGTCAACGAGCACGACCTCGCTGTCGTGTCCGTGCTGTCCGGCAACCGCAACTTCGAGGGCCGGATCAACCCCGACGTCAAGATGAACTACCTGGCGTCCCCGCCGCTGGTCGTCGCGTACGCCATCGCCGGCTCGATGAAGGTCGACATCACCAGCGAGGCGCTCGGCACCGACAAGGACGGCCGTCCCGTCTTCCTCAAGGACATCTGGCCCTCCGAGCAGGAGGTCGAGGAGGTCGTCGCCTCCGCGATCGGCCAGGAGATGTTCAACACCAGCTACGCGGACGTCTTCGCGGGCGACGCGCAGTGGCAGTCGCTGCCCGTCCCGACCGGCAACACCTTCGAGTGGGACCCGGAGTCCACCTACGTCCGCAAGCCCCCGTACTTCGAGGGCATGACCATGGAGCCGGCTCCGGTCGGGGACATCACGGGCGCCCGCGTCCTGGCCAAGCTCGGCGACTCGGTCACCACCGACCACATCTCCCCGGCCGGTGCCATCAAGGCCGACACCCCGGCCGGCAGGTACCTGCTGGAGCACGGCGTCGAGCGCCGCGACTTCAACTCCTACGGCTCCCGCCGCGGCAACCACGAGGTGATGATCCGCGGTACGTTCGCCAACATCCGCCTGCGCAACCAGATCGCGCCGGGCACCGAGGGCGGCTACACGCGTGACTTCACGCAGGAGGGCGGCCCCGTCTCCTTCATCTACGACGCCTCGCGCAACTACATCGAGCAGGGCATCCCGCTGGTCGTCCTGGCCGGCAAGGAGTACGGTTCCGGTTCGTCCCGCGACTGGGCGGCCAAGGGCACCGCGCTGCTCGGCGTCAAGGCCGTCATCGCCGAGAGCTACGAGCGCATCCACCGCTCGAACCTCATTGGCATGGGCGTTCTGCCGCTGCAGTTCCCCGAGGGCCAGTCCGCCGAGACGCTCGGCCTGACCGGTGAGGAGACCTTCTCCATCTCCGGCGTGACCGAGCTCAACGAGGGCACCACCCCGCGCACCGTCAAGGTCACCACGGACACCGGTGTCGAGTTCGACGCGGTCGTCCGTATCGACACCCCGGGTGAGGCGGACTACTACCGCAACGGCGGCATCATGCACTACGTGCTGCGCTCGCTGATCCGCAAGTAAACGGGGCACCACTCGGCACAGCGGTACGTCGGCACGGCAGTCGGCGGGGCCGCACCTCCCCAAGGGGGTGCGGGCCCCGCCGCGTCATATCGCAACGCAGGGGCCGCGTGCGACAACGTTGTCAGACGGACGGTTGGTGGCGGGCGCGGCACGGTCCAGTACGGCAACCAGACCGTGGCGAAGACCCCGTACCGCAATGTGAGCGGTGGGGCCAAGGACGAGGTGGACACATACGTGTTCGCGACCGTGCCGTTCCGGGCCCCGGCGGCAGGACGATCAAGAGCGTCACGCCGCCGGACAACGAGAACCTCCACGTCTTCACAGTCGCCCTGGGCTGAGCGTCTGGCACACCACGGCGAACGGCAGGGCCGCACCCGCCGCGAAGAGGGTGCGGCCCTGCCGCATGGGGACTGGTTCTCAGGCGAGCAGTTCGATCTCGGCCAGCTCCGGCTCGCTGCCCACCGCCTCCAAGCGGTAGTGCGCGTAACGGCCCGGATGCGCGACCTTGAAGGCCCGGGTCTGCCGGTCCCAGCGGAACGACTCGTCCGCCCGCTGGTCCACGACCTGCCATTCCCTCCCGTCCTGCGAGCCCTTGAGGACCCAGGCCGTCGGTGCATTGCCCTGCGACCCCTCAGGCGGCGAGGTGAGGGTGTAGTACGACACCTGGGCCCGCGACGACAGCGGCAGCGCGGCCGAGTCGAAGCGGCTCGCGGTGGAGGAGGTGTTGTCCAGCAGCGGGTCGTCGCTGACGGATGTCACATCCTGTATCGGGGACGGCGGCTCGTCGCCCTGGGTGATGGAGGTCGGTCCCGCGTCCTTCCCCGTGGCCCAGGCGGACGGCTCGGGCCCCATCGCGAACTCCAGGGTGCCGCCCCGCGCCAGCAGCGCGTGCGGAAGGGCCGTGGAGTTCCAGGGCTTGCCGTTCACCTTCAGACCCTGGACGTACACGTTCCGCGGGCTGTTGTTGCCTGGTGCCTTGATGACCAGGTCGCGACCGTTCTCCAGATGGACCGTGGCCTTGGTGAACAGGGGGGAGCCCACCGCGTACTCGGGGCTGCCCATCACGAGCGGATAGAAGCCGAGCGCGCTGAAGACGTACCACGCGGACATCTCACCGTTGTCCTCGTCGCCGGGGTAGCCCTGGCCGATCTCACTGCCGAGATAGAGGCGGGAGAGGGCTTCGCGCACCTTGGCCTGCGTCTTCCAGGGCTGTCCGGCGGCGTCGTACATGTACGCGATGTGGTGCGACACCTGATTGCTGTGCCCGTACATGCCCATCCGGATGTCGCGGGCCTCCGTCATCTCATGGATGACCCCGCCGTAAGAGCCGGCGAAATCCGGCTCCGCGGTCTCGGGGACCGAGAAGAACCGGTCCAGCTTCTCGGCGAAATCGGCCCTGCCGCCGTAGAGGCCGGCCAGGCCCCGGGTGTCCTGCGGAGCGCTGAAGGCGTAGTTCCAGCCGTTGGACTCGGTGTAGTCGTCGCCCCAGACCCGGGGGTCGTAGCTGTCAGGCGACAGCCGCCACTCGCCGTCCGGGTCCCTGCCCTGGAAGAAGCCGATCCTGTCGTCGAAGTGCCGGACGTAGTTCTGCGCACGGTTCAGGAAGTAGGCGGACTCCTCCTGATAGCGGGTCTTCTTCGTCTTCGCGTACAGCCCCTTGCCCATCCGGGCCAGGCCGAAGTCGTTCAGATAGCCCTCCAGCGCCCAGGACATGCCCTCGCGTGTCGTGGTGCTCGTCCAGCCGTGGAACACGGAGGTCTCCATGCCCTTGCGGCCGACACCGGGGGAGGGCGGGGCGACGGTGGCGTTCTTGAGGGCGGCCTCGTACGCGGCCTCGGCGTCGAAGTGCACCCCCTTGAGGTAGGCGTCCGCGAAGGCCACGTCCGAGCTGGTGCCGGTCATCAGATCGGCGTAGCCGGGTGAGGACCAGCGGGAGATCCAGCCGCCGTCCTTGTACTGCTGTACGAAGCCGTCGACCATCCTCCCGGCCCGCTTGGGGCTGAAGAGGGAGTACGCAGGCCAGGTGGTCCGGTAGGTGTCCCAGAAGCCGTTGTTGACGTAGACCTGGCCGTCGACGATCTTGGCGCCGGTATGGGTCGGGGTGTTCTCGCCGACGGGCGCGGAGAACGGGCTGGCGTACCGGTACCTCGGCCGATGTCTGCTCCCGGTGTTCTCGAAGCCGGAGTTCGGATAGAGGTACAGCCGATAGAGATTCGAGTAGAGGCTGGTGAGCTGGTCCTCGGTGGCGCCCTCCACCTCGACGACGCCGAGGAGGTCGTCCCAGGCGGACCGGGCCCGGGAGGCGACCGAGGAGAAGGACGCCGAGGACGGAATCTCCTGGGCGAGGTTCGCCTTGGCCTGGTCGACCCCGATCAGCGAGGTGGCGATGCGCAGCTGCACCGTACGGTCCGCGCCCGGCGCGAAGCGGAAGAAGCCGGTCACGTTATCGCCCGCGCCACCCGGAAGATGACCGCTGTCGGTGACGGGCGCGTCGAAGACGCCGTACACGAACAGCCGGCTGGCGCCGGTGGAGAGATTGCTTTTGACGTCGGACCAGCCGGTGACCACCCCGCTGGCCGGGTCCAGGCGGAGCCCTCCGTGGTCGTTGACGTTGTCGAACATCACGCTGGCGTCGCTGCCGGGGAAGGTGAAGCGGAGGATCGCGGCGTGGTCGGCCGGGGCGATCTCGGTGCGCAGGCCGTTGTCGAAGGTGATGCCGTAGTAGTGGGGCCGGGCGGTCTCGTTCTCATGGTGGAAGGGCAGGGCTCGGGCGGTGCGTGAGGCGTTGGGGGTGCCGGCGTCCGTGGACGGCATCACCTGGAAGGTCTGGCGGTCGCCCATCCAGGGGCTGGGCTCATGGCTGGCGCTGAAGGCCTGCAGGGTGGGGAGGTTGTCGGCGTTGTTGGCGCGGGCGTACTCGTACAGCCAGTTGGTGGAGCGTGCGTTGGTGACCGGGGTCCAGAAGTTGAAGCCGTTCGGGACGGCCGTGGCCGGAAAGGTGTTGCCCCGGGAGAAGCTGCCGCTGGAGTTGGTGCCGCGGGTGGTGACGGCGTAGTCGGCCAGATGGGCGGGGGGCTTCTTTTCGGCCTTCGGGGCGATGGAGATGTCGTCGACCCAGCCGCGGAACTTCGCCGGGCCTGCCGGCGAGTCGTACGCCACCAGGATCCGGTCGACGGTCTTGCCGGCGGCGACCTGACCGATCCGGGACTCCTTGTGGTTCCACTGGTTGACGTAGAGCGTCTTGGAAGCGGCTTGCGCCTGGGGGGTGAGCCGGGCGCCGTGCTGGTCCACCGCGCCCAGGTCACTCAGATACGTGCCGTCGGTGAAGGCAAGGTCCAGCGCCACATGGGTGGCCGGGTAGTCCGGGGTGGTCTCGGGCATCGACGGGAAGACCAGGTAGGACAGGCTGGTCGAGCGCGTGACGGCGATGTCCACATCGAAGACCTTGTTGTACGACCAGGCCCGGCCGTCCGCCTTGTGGGTACCGGCGTAGCGGAGGGCGTGCCTGCCGCTGAAGCCCGCGTTCGCCTTGGCGGTGGGAGAGCCGGTGGGGCCTTTGTCGACATGGCTGCGCATGTCGGAGGGTGCGGGCGGCGTGTCGCTGCCGTCGGAGAACTGCACTTCGGCCAGCTGGATGATGTCGTCCCCGGCGTTGCGGGTGATGTTGAGCCGGTAATGCCGGTACGCGGTGTCGTTCGTGAATTCGAATTGCCGGGTCTGCCGGCGTTTGTCGAAGGTCTCGCCCTGCCGCTTGTCGAGGTCCGTCCACTCTTTGCCGTCCCGCGAGCCCTGCAGCGTCCAGTCGCTGGGGTCGCGGCCGGGGGCGTCGTTCGCGGAGGTCAGGGCGTAGCGCACCACGGTGACCGGTTCCTCCAGGTCGAACTCCAGCCATGCCGTGTGGTCGAAGACCAGCCATTTGGTGGTCGGTTCGCCGTCGACGAGGTTGCCGCCGACCTCTCCACCGCCGCTGTTCTCACCGCTGGCACGGACCGCGGTGACCTTGTCGGTCACATTGCCTGGGATGCCGGAGGAGTAGCCGCCGTCGACACCCGAGGCCTTCTTTATCCCTTCTGAGGTTGTTTCTACGGTATTGTTCCAGGCTGGCTGAGGGTCGTCCGGCTCGAACGACGAGGCGAACTCCGTCGCGGCCGAGGTGGGTTCGCGGGGGAGCGCCACCGCGGCCCCCTGGGTCGCCGCGGTCAGCGCGACGGCCGCCACCAGGGCGGCCGTACGTCCGAGGGCGCGCCATCGTCTCCGCTGCATTCGAACCTCTCCAACGGTCTCGACAACGTTGTCAAAAGGTCGCGCAACCATAAGTAACGGTTCATATGGCCAGTGATGTCAAGGGAGTTGCCGATATCACCTGAAGGGGCGTAAGGGATCCCCCGGTCATCGCCCGTCACCCCGGGCTATCCGGAAACGCATTTCTTCGAGGTCTCAACTCGGGAAAGAGTGCCGTCCAAAGCTGCATTCGATCTTGCCCAGGCGACGGTAAGTGGACTATACCTGTCGGCGTCCGGCGGTCGTATAAGACGGTCGCCGACCCGGGGGGACGGGGCGGCACGGCGCTTCAGGCGACGGACGCCGCGGCTGTCCCACCGATCCCGGAGAACACCCAGCACGACCCCAGCTTCACAGACCGCGGTGCCGGGGAGAGGCTCCCTACCACCGCCTGAGTCCTGAAGAAGGCGAGGACTTGAGCATGGGATCCACCTCCGACTACGGCCGTCGTGACCTGATCAAGCGGGCCGCCGCACTCGGCCTGATCGCTGTGCCGTCGATGAGCACCCTGGCCGCCTGTGCCAGTGGCGGCGGTGGCGGCGAAGAGAAGGTCGCCAAGGGCAAGAAGAGCGCCAAGAACCCCCTCGGTGTCAATGAGAGCGCGCCGCTCGAGGTCGTCATCTTCGACGGCGGCTTCGGCGAGCAGTACGCCAAGGACGCCGAGGCCGTGTACGCCAAGACGTATCCGAAGGCGAAGATCAAGCACGCCGCCACCCAGAAGATCCAGTCGGTGCTGCAGCCGCGCTTCAACGGCGGCACGCCACCGGACCTCATCGACAACTCCGGCGCCGAGCAGATGGACATGGGCGTCCTGGTCGCCAAGAAGCAGCTGACCGACCTCACCCCGCTGCTGGACGCGCCCTCCATCGACGACCCGAAGAAGAAGGTGCGCGACACGCTGCGCCCGGGCGTCGTGGAGATGGGCCAGTTCGACGGCGAGCCCGTCTGGATCCTCTACTACGCCTACACCGTGTACGGCGTGTGGTACTCCCAGACCGCGCTCGACAAGCTCGACGCGCAGTACCCGGAAACCTGGGACGACATGCTCGCGCTCTGTGCCAAGGCCAAGAAGAAGGGCATCGCGGGCTGGACGTACGCGGGCAAGTACCCGTACTACATCCCCTTCAGCCTCTACGCCTTCATCGGCAAGATCGGCGGCCGGGAGGTGCTGGACGCGATCGACAACCTGGAGCCGAACGCCTGGAAGCACCCGGCGGTCAAGGCGGCCTTCGAGGCGTACTACGAGCTGTACAAGAAGGGCTACATCCTCAAGGGCACCCCCGGCCTGGACCACATCCAGTCCCAGACGGCCTGGAACGAGGGCAAGGCCCTGTTCATCCCCAATGGCTCCTGGGTGGAGAACGAGTCGAAGAAGACCACGCCGAAGGACTTCGAGATGCGGGTCGGGGCGCCGTCCAGCCTGGACAGCTCCGACAAGATGCCCTTCGGGACGCTGTGGGCCTCCGGCGGCGAGCCCTTCATCGTCCCGGCCAAGGCGAAGAACCCGGACGGCGGTATGGAGCAGCTGCGCATCATGCTCAGCGAGGCCTCGTCGAAGAACTTCACCAAGGCGGTCTCCTCGCTGACCTCCTTCAACGGCGGCACTGACGGCCTGACCCTGCCGCCGGGCCTCACCTCCGCGATCGCTGCCCTGGACAAGGCCGGGGAGAACGTGCTCAACCCGCGGATGCAGGACTGGTACGTGGCGCTGCAGAAGGAGAAGATCGGAGTCGCCGGTCTGGGCGAGATGATGGCGGGCAGGCTCACTCCGGCCGAGGCCATCAAGAAGATCCAGGGCCTCGCCGACGAGGCGGCCAAGGACGACTCCATCAAGCACTACAAGCACCAGTGAGTGACCGTCACTGGCGGCAGCACGCGCGGGAAGATCGGGGTCGGTGACCATGCAACACGGCAAGTACCGGTTCATCGTGGGGTTTCTGGCGGCGCCCTTGGCGTTGTACGCGCTCTTCGTCATCTGGCCGTTCATCCAGTCCATCTACTACTCGTTCACGGACTGGACCGGCCTGAGCCCTGACTTCACGATGGTCGGCCTCGGCAATTACGACCGGCTGCTGGGCGACGAGATCTTCTGGAAGTCGCTGCAGCACAGTCTGACCTTCGCGTTGCTGCTGCCGCTGGTGACGATCGGTCTGGCGCTGTTCTTCGCGTTCATGCTCAATGTCGGCGGGCGGCGTCGCAGGGGCGCCGCCGTCGCCGGCGTACACGGCTCGGCCTTCTACAAAATCGTCTACTTCTTTCCGCAGGTGCTCTCGATCGCGATCGTCGCCCTGCTCTTCCAGTTCGCGTACAACCCCAACAGCGGATCGCTCAACTCCGCGCTGGAGGCCGTCGGCCTCGGCAGCATCCAGCCGAACTGGCTCGGTGATCCGGACCTCGCCCTGTGGTGCGTGATGGCGGTGCTGGTCTGGAGCACCGTCGGATTCTTCGTGGTGCTCTTCTCCGCCGGAATGTCCTCCATTCCCAAGGACTTCTACGAGGCGGCGCTGCTGGACGGCGCCAATCGCGTCACCACGTTCTTCCGGATCACGCTGCCGCTGCTGTGGGACACCGTGCAGTCGGGCTGGGTCTACATGGGGATTCTGGCCCTGGGCGCCGAGTCCTTCGCGGTGGTGCAGATCATGACCGTGGGCCCGGGCGGCCCGGACTACTCCACGACGGTCCTGCCGCTGTACGTGTACCAGCGCGCATTCCGGGACGGCCAGGCGGCCTACGCGACGACGATCGGCGTCGCCCTGCTCATTGTCACCCTGGCCTTTGCGGCCATCGTGATCCGACTGGGCCGGCGCGAGCGGCTGGAGTACTGATGAAGACAACCGACACCCCTCCCTCCGGCGCCGGCGTCACCGACGAGCGCCCGTCCGTCGAGAAGAGGACGTCCTCCCCGGCGCCGACCGGGCACGCGAAGAAGGGCAGCGAGGGCACGGTCCTCAATGTCTTCTCGCACGGCGTGCTGATTCTGTGGGCCTGCATGGTCGTCATGCCGCTGGTATGGGCGGTGATGACGTCCTTCAAGACCGACCGGGACATCTTCACCTCGCCGTGGAGCCTGCCGAGCAGCCTTCATTTCGAGAACTGGTCACGCGCCTGGACCCAGGCGCATATGAGTGACTACTTCCTCAACACCGTGCTCGTCGTCGGCGGCTCACTGATCGGCACCATGCTGTTCGGCTCGATGGCAGCCTATGTGCTGGCGCGCTTCGACTTCCCCGGGAACCGCTTCATCTACTTCCTCTTCATCGGAGGAATGAGCTTCCCGATCATCCTGGCGCTGGTCCCGCTGTTCTATGTCATGAACAACATCGCCCTGCTCAACACGCTGCACGGGCTGATTCTGGTCTATATCGCCTACTCCCTGCCATTCACGGTCTTCTTTCTCACCGCCTTCTTCCGTACGCTGCCGACCTCGGTGGCCGAGGCGGCGCTGATCGACGGCGCCTCGCACACCCGTACCTTCTTCCAGGTGATGCTGCCGATGGCCAAGCCCGGCCTGATCAGCGTCGGGATCTTCAATTTCCTCGGGCAGTGGAACCAGTACATGCTGCCGACGGTGCTCAACACGGACCCGGACCGGAAGGTCCTCTCCCAGGGCCTGGTCCAGCTTGCGGTGAGCCAGGGGTACAAGGGCGACTGGTCGGGGCTGTTCGCCGGCCTGGTGATGGCGATGCTGCCGGTGCTGACCGTGTACATCATCTTCCAGCGCCAGGTCCAGTCCGGACTGACGGCAGGCGCGCTGAAGTAGCCGCGGGGCAGAGCAGCGGGGCGCCTCACTCCAGCGCCCCGCTCAGCGCTGTGCGTACCCATCCCCACCTGCGGTTTTGCCCCCCGAGGGGCTGTCGGCCACCGCCCGCGAGGGGGTCGCATTCGGGGCGCACGAGGGCGCTCATCCGAGGTCTGAGCTGCTCAAGATCTCGCTCAAGGTCTTGACGGGAGACAATCTGCGGGGCTCTTCTTAGAGTTCAGATGTTGTACACGACGGGGTCTCACCGGCGCGGCCCCGTCCTGCCAGGTGGGAGTGATCAGGCCGTGGTGGAGACTCCGGGATCGCAGTCATCGCTGCACCGGGCCAATCTGGAGCGGGTCGTCCGCGCCGTGCGGCTGGCCGGCTCGCTCACGCAGGCGGAGATCGCCCGCAGCACGGGGCTGTCCGCCGCCACGGTCTCCAACATCGTTCGGGAACTGAAGGACAGTGGGACCGTTGAGGTCACCCCGACCTCGGCCGGCGGCCGCCGCGCCCGCAGCGTCTCGCTCAGCGGCGACGCCGGTGTCGTCGTCGGCGTCGACTTCGGTCACACCCACCTGCGGGTCGCCGTCGGCAACCTCGCCCACCAGGTGCTCGCCGAGGAGGCGGAGCCGCTGGATGTGGACGCCTCCTCGTCCCAGGGCTTCGACCGGGCGGAACGCCTGGTCAACCGGCTGATCGACGCCACTGGTGTCGGCTTCGGCAAGGTCATCGGCGTGGGACTGGGCGTGCCCGGCCCCATCGACATGGAGACCGGCGCCCTCGGCTCGAGCGCGATCCTGCCCGGCTGGGTGGGCACCAACCCGCGCGAGGAGCTGGCGGGCCGGCTCGGGGTGCCGGTCTATGTGGACAACGATGCCAACCTGGGCGCGCTCGGCGAGATGGTCTGGGGCAGTGGCCGCGGGGTGAAGGACCTGGCCTACATCAAGATCGCCAGTGGTGTCGGTGCCGGCCTGGTGATCAACGGGCAGATCTACCGTGGACCCGGCGGTACGGCCGGGGAGATCGGGCACATCACTCTGGACGAGTCCGGCCCGGTGTGCCGCTGTGGCAACCGCGGCTGCCTGGAGACCTTCACCGCCGCCCGGTACGTCCTGTCGCTGCTGCAGCCGAGCCACGGACCCGATCTCACCATGGAGCGCATGGTGCAGCTCGCCCGCGAGGGCGATCCGGGCTGCCGCCGGGTCATCGGGGACGTGGGCCGCCACATCGGCAGCGGCGTGGCCAACCTGTGCAATCTTCTGAACCCAAGCCGGGTGGTCCTCGGCGGCGATCTCGCCGATGCGGGCGAGCTGGTGCTCGCGCCCATACGCGACTCCGTCGCGCGGTATGCCATCCCCAGTGCGGCCCGGCAGCTGTCCGTGGTCCCCGGGGCGCTCGGCGGCCGCGCCGAAGTGCTGGGCGCGCTCGCCCTCGTGCTGAGTGAAATGGGCGATTCCACCCTATTGGACGGCCGTTCGCCCGCCGACGCGCCGACCACGCCTCCGGCCATTGCACCCGCCTTCACTTAGATAACGAATGGCACCGTTGCCATCTCGTTAAGGATTTACTTCTTGACGCTCCGCTGACGGCCGAGTTGACTTCCTGCCACCTCGGCCGCAAGGACGCGGCCTCGTCAGGGAGGTTCCATACATGAACGCAACGATGCGTCGCGTCGTCATCGGCACTGCCGCGGTCTCGATGGCCCTGTCCATGGCCGCCTGTGGCAAGGCCGGGAGCAACGACAGCGGCAGCGGTAACAAGACGATCGGCCTGTTGCTGCCGGAGAACAAGACGACCCGCTACGAGACCTTCGACCGCCCGCTGATCGAGGGGAAGATCAAGTCGCTCTGCAAGGAGTGCAAGGTCGCCTACAACAACGCCAGCCAGGACACCGAGACCCAGAAGAAGCAGTTCGACGCCCTCATCACCAAGGGCGTGAAGGTCATCATCCTGGACGCGGTCGACGCCACCGCCACCAAGTCGTGGGTCGACGCGGCCGCCAAGAAGGGCGTCAAGGTCGTCGCGTACGACCGTCTGGCGGAGGGCGATGTCTCCGCGTACGTCTCCTACGACAACAAGAAGATCGGCGAGCTGCAGGGCCAGGGCGTCCTCAAGGCCCTCGGTGACAAGGCCGCCGACAGCCGCGTCGTGATGATCAATGGCTCGCCCACCGACCCGAACGCCGGCCTGTTCAAGGCGGGTGCGCACAGCGTCCTGGACGGCAAGGTCAAGAAGATCGTCTACGAGCAGGACATCCCGGACTGGTCGCCGGACGAGGCCAACAAGAAGATGTCCGCCGCCATCACCTCGCTGGGCAAGAAGGGCTTCGACGCCGTCTACTCGGCCAACGACGGCATGGCCGGCGGTATCGCCACGGCTCTGAAGTCGGCCGGCATCAAGGACGCCCCGCTCGGCGGCCAGGACGCCGAGCTCGCGGGTCTGCAGCGGATTCTCTCCGGCACCCAGACCTTCACCATCTACAAGGGGATCAAGCCCGAGGCCGAGACGACCGCCGAGATCGCGGTCGCGCTCCTCAACGGCAAGTCCATTGACTCCCTCGCGCCGCAGAAGGCCGACAGCAAGACCAAGAAGGGCATCCCGACCAAGCTCTACACCGCGACGATCGTGACCAAGGACAACATCAAGGACACGATCATCAAGGACAAGGTCTACACGGCCGATCAGATCTGCACGGCCGGCATCGCCAAGGCGTGCAAGGAAGCCGGGATCCAGTAACGGTAGATCCGTAGATCCGTAAGCCCGGCAAGAGCTCTCGTCCCTTGATCCCGTCCGGCGTCCGCCCCCACCACCCTGCTGCAGGGGGCGGACGCCGGACATTCCCCCACGCTGTTCCCCTTGTCTCCGCCTGACCGGCGGCGAAGGAGATGATTCACGTGTCCGCTACGCCCGTGCTGGCGTTGCGCGGGGTCTCCAAGCGGTTCGGCGCCGTCCAGGCGCTCACCGACGTCGATCTGGAGATCCATTCCGGTGAGGTGGTCGCCCTGGTGGGCGATAACGGTGCCGGAAAATCAACCCTGGTCAAGACCATCGCCGGGGTCCACCCCATCGATGAAGGCCTCATCGAGTGGGAGGGCCGGCCCGTCACCATCCACCGGCCGCATGACGCCCAGGACCTCGGCATCGCGACCGTCTACCAGGACCTCGCGCTGTGCGACAACCTCGACGTCGTCGCCAACCTCTTCCTCGGCCGCGAACTGCGCCGCGCGGGCGTCATCGACGAAGTCGGGATGGAGAAGCGCGCCAAGGAACTGCTGCACACCCTGTCCATCCGCATCCCCAGCGTGCGCATCCCCATCGCCTCCCTCTCCGGTGGCCAGCGGCAGGTCGTGGCGATCGCCCGCGCCCTGATCGGCGACCCCAAGGTCGTCATCCTCGACGAGCCGACCGCCGCCCTCGGCGTGGAGCAGACCGCCCAGGTCCTCGACCTGGTCGAACGGCTGCGTGAGCGCGGTCTCGGTGTCATCCTCATCAGCCACAACATGGCCGATGTGAAGGCCGTCGCCGACCGGGTCGCCGTACTGCGCCTCGGCCGCAACAACGGTGTCTTCCCCGTCAAGGACACCTCCCACGAAGAGATCATCGCCGCGATCACCGGCGCCACGGACAACGCCGTGACCCGTCGGCAGGCGCGCACCGCGGAGGCAGCCAAATGAGTGACACCGCGAAGACCGTACGGAAGGACGCACAGCCGGTCGTCGACGACAGCGCCGCGCCGATCCCCGTGGTCGACCCGCGCCTGCTGGTACGGGAAGAGGGCTTCACCGGCTACTGGACCGAGTTCAAGCGCAAGGTGCGCGGCGGCGAGCTGGGCTCCATCCCGGTGGTCCTCGGCCTGATCGCCATCGCCGTGATCTTCCAGTCGCTGGACAGCAGCTTCCTGTCCGCCGACAGCATCAGCAACATCGGTGTCTACATCGCCGGGCCCGGCATCATGGCCGTCGGTATCGTCTTCGTCCTGCTGCTGGGCGAGATCGACCTGTCCGTCGGTTCGCTGGCCGGTCTGGGCGCCGCGGTCTGGGCCGTGCTCAGCGTCACCCACCACCAGAGCGACGGGGTCGCCGTACTGGTCGCGCTCCTCGTGGGCGCCGCGGCCGGCGCCATCCATGGCTTCTTTTTCGCCAAAGTCGGTGTGCCGGCCTTTGTGGTCACCCTCGCCGGTTTCCTCGGCTGGAGCGGCCTGCAGATCTGGCTGATGGGCCAGGAAGGCAGCATCAACACGCCCAGCGGCAGCATCGTCGACGACCTCACCAACTACTACTTCGAGGACATCTCGGCCGCTTACGGACTGGCCCTCGTCGCCGTTGTGGCCTACCTCGCCTCGATGCTCCTCGACAGCCGCCGCCGGCGCGCCGCCGATCTGCCGTACCGGCCGTTCAGCGAGATCGTGCTGCGTACGGTCCTTCTCGCGGTGGTCGTCTTCGCGGGGGCGTACGAGCTCAACCAGTCGCGCGGCCTGCCGCTCGCCCTGGTGATCTTCCTCGCGGTTCTGGTCGTCGCCGACTTCGTCGTACGGCGCACCTCCTACGGCCGCCAGATCTTCGCCGTCGGCGGCAGCACCGAGGCCGCCCGCCGGGCCGGTATCGGCGTCGAGAAGGTCCGGATCACGGTCTTCACGATCTCCTCCACGCTGGCCGTGGTCGGCGGTCTGTTCATCGCCAGCCAGTCCGGCGGCGCGACCAAGAGCCTGGGCAGCGGCAACCTGCTGATGAACGTCATCGCCGCGGCCGTCATCGGCGGCACCAGCCTCTTCGGCGGGCGCGGCAAGATCTGGTCCGCGCTGCTGGGCATGCTCGTCATCCAGTCGATCATGCAGGGGCTGAACCTGCTGGGGATGGCCAGTGAGATTCAGTACATGATCACCGGCGCGGTGCTCCTGGCCGCCGTGGTCCTGGACTCCGTCTCCCGCCGCACCCAGAAGACGGCGGGCCGCGCCTGACAGGCGGTTCAGCACAGCGCACAACCACAGGCCTGCGTGCCCGCCGCCGACCGGCGGCGGGCACGCAGGCCTGTGCTCCCCATGCGTGACCTTAATCTCATGGCCCGGTCCAACGCGCCTCGAGCGGAAGATTAGACTCGGCGGATCGGCACAGCTCGACAGCAAGCTCGACAGCAAGGAGGCACGGGTGGCGCTGCTGACCCGCATCAGGGGACCGCGCGATCTGGACCGGCTCGGACCGGAGCAGCTGAACCGGCTGGCGGGAGAGATCCGTACCTTCCTTGTCGATGCCGTCTCCAAGACAGGCGGCCACCTCGGACCCAACCTCGGCGTGGTCGAGCTGACCATCGCCCTGCACCGCGTCTTCGACTCCCCGAAGGACAAGATCCTCTTCGACACCGGGCACCAGTCCTACGTCCACAAGCTGCTCACGGGCCGTCAGGACTTCACCAAGCTGCGCGCGAAGGGCGGGCTGTCCGGCTACCCGTCCCGCGCCGAGTCCGAGCACGACATCATCGAGAACAGCCACGCCTCCACCGTCCTGGGCTGGGCCGACGGCTTCGCCAAGGCCAACCAGCTGCTGGGCCGGGACAACCGCGTCGTCGCCGTCATCGGGGACGGGGCGCTGACCGGCGGTATGGCCTGGGAGGCGCTGAACAACATCGCCGCGGCCAAGGACCGCCCGCTGGTCATCGTCGTCAACGACAACGAGCGCTCCTACGCCCCGACCATCGGCGGTCTGGCCAACCACCTGGCCACCCTCCGTACGACCGACGGCTATGAGCGTTTCCTCGCGCGCGGCAAGGAGATGCTCAACCGCACCCCTGTCGTCGGCAAGCCGCTGTACGACACCCTGCACGGCGCCAAGAAGGGCCTGAAGGACTTCATCGCCCCCCAGGGCATGTTCGAGGACCTGGGTCTGAAGTACGTCGGCCCGATCGACGGCCACGACATCGAGGCCCTGGAGTCCGCGCTGCAGCGCGCCCAGCGCTTCGGCGGCCCGGTGATCGTGCACTGCCTCACCGAGAAGGGCCGCGGCTACCAGCCCGCCGTCCAGGACGAGGCCGACCGCTTCCACGCCGTCCCCGTCATCCACCCCGACACCGGCCTGCCGGTCTCGGCCGCCGGCGCCGACTGGACCTCCGTCTTCGGCGAGGAGATGGTCAAACTCGGCAAGGAGCGCGAGGACATCGTCGCCATCACCGCGGCGATGCTGCAGCCGGTCGGCCTGCAGAAGTTCGCCGACGCCTACCCCGACCGGGTGTACGACGTGGGCATCGCGGAGCAGCACGCCGCCACCTCGGCGGCGGGCCTGGCGAGCGCCGGTCTGCACCCCGTCGTCGCCATCTACGCCACCTTCCTCAACCGCGCCTTCGACCAGGTCCTGATGGACGTCGCCCTGCACAAGTGCGGGGTCACCTTCGTCCTGGACCGGGCCGGGGTCACCGGCAGCGACGGCGCGTCCCACAACGGCATGTGGGACATGTCGGTTCTGCAGTGCGTCCCCACCCTGCGGATCGCCGCGCCGCGCGACGCCGACCAGCTGCGCGCCCAGCTGCGCGAGGCCGTCGACGTCGACGACGCCCCGACCGTCGTCCGCTACTCCAAGGGCGCGGTGGGCCCGGCGGTGCGTGCCGTCGGCCGCATCGGCGGCATGGACCTGCTGCGCGAGCCGGCCGAGGAGACGGAGCGGCCCGACGTCCTTCTGGTCTCCGTCGGCGCCCTCGCCCCGATGTGCCTGGAGGTCGCCAACCTCCTCGACAAGCAGGGCATCTCCACGACCGTCGTCGACCCGCGCTGGGTCAAGCCGGTCGACGAGCACCTGCCCGCGCTGGCCGAACGCCACCGCGTCGTCGTCACCGTCGAGGACAACAGCCGTGCGGGTGGCGTCGGTTCGGCCGTCGCCCAGGCGCTGCGGGACGCGGGCGTGGACGTACCGCTGCGCGACTTCGGCATTCCGCCCCGTTTTCTGGACCACGCCTCCCGCAAGGAGGTCCTCGCGGAGATCGGGCTGACCGCGCCCGACATCGCCCGCCAGGTCACCGGTCTGGTCGCCAAGCTGGACGGCCGCCTGGAGGACCAGCCGGCCGGCGCCGCCCGCGACTGAGGTCTCGCGCAGGAACGTCCCTCTGGGCTGGTCGGAGTACGTACTCCGACCAGCCCAGCTGTTTTCGCCCCCGCGCATTCCAATGGGTGAATCCCCACCCAAGCGGCCTTGCTGGTACGCACCCTCCCGTTCGGGTACGAGAACCATGGCGCGGACAGGCGAACATGGAGGTGCACCGGTGGCCACGTCAGAACCCAAGCGCAGCGCCGGAGGCATGTTCCGGACCAAGTCGGTCGAGCAGTCCATCCAGGACACGGAAGAGCCGGACCATGCGCTCAGCCGTTCCCTCTCCGCGCTCGACCTCACGGTCTTTGGTGTCGGTGTCATCATCGGCACCGGCATCTTCGTGCTCACCGGAGCCGTGGCGAAGGAGCAGGCCGGGCCCGCGACGGCGCTGTCCTTCGTCATCGCCGGCGTCGTCTGTGCGCTGGCCGCCCTGTGCTACGCCGAGTTCGCCTCGACGGTGCCGGTGGCCGGTTCCGCGTACACCTTCTCGTACGCCTCGATCGGCGAACTGCCCGCCTGGATCATCGGCTGGGACCTGATCCTGGAGTTCGCGCTCGGCACCGCCGTGGTCGCGGTCGGCTGGTCCGGCTATATGCGCTCGCTGCTGGACAACGTCGGGGTGCATCTGCCAAGAGCCCTCGAGGGGCCGGGTGCGGGGCCCGGTTTCGGCTTCGACCTGCTTGCCTTCCTGCTGGTCATCGTGCTCACCACGATCCTGGTGTTCGGGATGAAGCTGTCCGCGCGCGTCACCGCGGTCGTTGTCGCGGTCAAGGTCACCGTGGTGCTGCTGGTCATCATCGCCGGCGCGTTCTTCATCAGGGCCGCCAACTACTCGCCGTTCATCCCGCCGGCCCAGGGGACGGTCTCGGGGTCCGGCCTCAAAGCGCCGCTCATCCAGCTGATGTTCGGCTATCAGCCGACGACCTTCGGCGTTGAGGGGATCTTCACCGCCGCGGCCATCGTCTTCTTCGCCTTCATCGGTTTCGACGTGGTGGCGACCACGGCCGAGGAGACCCGCATCCCGCAGCGGGACATGCCGCGCGGCATTCTCGGCTCGCTCTTCATCTGCACCGGACTGTACGTCGGCGTGTCGGTGGTGGTCGTCGGCATGCAGAATTACCGGAAGCTGACCGTGGAGGCACCGCTCGCCGACGCCTTCAAATCGATCGGGCACCCCATCTACGCCGGCATCATCAGTTTCGGCGCCGCGGTCGGTCTCACCACCGTGTGCCTGATCCTGCTCCTGGGCCAGACCCGGGTGTTCTTCGCGATGAGCCGCGACGGGCTGCTTCCTCGGTTCTTCGCCAAAACGCATCCGCGCTATGCCACGCCGTACCGCTCGACGATCGTGCTCGGCGTGGTCATCGCCATCGTCGCGGGCTTCACCACCATCTCCGCGCTGGCGGCGCTGGTGAACATCGGAACGCTCTTCGCCTTCGTCGTCGTCGCCCTGGGCGTCATCGTGCTGCGCCGCACCAGGCCCGACCTGCCCCGTGCCTTCCGTACCCCGTGGGTGCCGGTGCTCCCCATCGCCTCGGTGGCCGCCTCGGTCTGGCTGATGCTCAACCTCCCGGCGGAGACCTGGATCCGGTTCGGGGTGTGGATGGCGGCCGGCTTCGTCATCTACTTCGTGTACGGGCGGACGCACAGCCGACTGACCGCCACCTCCCGGCTGTAGCCCGGAACAAAGCCGGTACTACACCCGTATGTCGCCGCAGGCGGTGGCATACGGGGCTCTAGGTTGAGGCCCATGTCTGCCGTGCTGTCGGCGCCGTGGGCCTCGATCCGGCCCGCCGAAGCCGCCGAACGCTGCTTCTGGCGGCGGCTGCTGCCCCTCCTCGCGGGGCTGGCCCTGCTCACCCGGCTGCCGTCCTTCGCCCGCCCGCTGTGGAACTCGGACGAGGGCTATCTCGCCGTCCAGGCCCGGATACTGGCGGCCGGCGGGGCCCTGTACGAGACCGTCGTGGACCGTAAGCCGCCGCTGCTGCCCTGGCTGTACGAGGGGGTGTTCGCGCTCTGCGGCGATCACTCGCTGCTGCCGCTGCGCGTCCTGGCCGCGCTCGCGCAGCTGGTGACGGCCGCGACGCTCGCATCCATCGCGTACGGGCGGTGGGGTGAGCGGGCCGGGCGGACGGCCGGGGTGCTGTACCTCCTGGTCTCGATCGGGCTCAACCCGGAGGACACCCAGGCCGCGACATTCGAGGTCTTCATGCTCCCCGCGACGGCGGCGGCGATGTGGTGCGCGGATCGCCGGCGGTGGGGTGCGGCGGGAGCGGCCGTGGCGGTCGCCGCGCTCACCAAGCAGACCGGGGGAGCGGTCCTGCTGCCGGTGCTGTGGCTGCTGTGGCGGTACGAGCGCCGGGGCGGCCCGGCAGCGCTGCCGGGGCTGTGGTCCGGTGGCGGCGGCTCCGACGGGCGCACCGGGCCGGACCAGGCGAAGGCGGCATGGCGGCTGGCGCTGGGGATCGCGGGGCCTGTGGCCGTGGCCGCGCTGGTCACCGGTCCGGCCGGCTTCCTGTTCTGGACGGTGACCGGCTCCGGCCAGTACGCGTCCCTGGCCGGCTCAGAACTCCACGTGCTCTCCCGGGCCTTGGTCAATGCGCTGCTGGTCGGTGCGGCCTGCGCCGGGCTGATCGCGCCCATGGCGAGCCTGCTGCGGCGCGAGGGCACGCGCTGTCGCGTCCTGCCGCCCGACCTGTGGCTATGGCTCGCGTCGTCCGCGTTCGCGGTAGCCCTCGGCTTCCACTTCTTCGGCCACTACTACCTTCAACTGATGCCGCCGCTGGCGCTGCTGGGCACGGCGGCACTCCAGAAGCTGCCGGGGCAGTGGCTGCGCACGTCGGCGCTGTGCTCGGTGGCGTCCTGCGCCGCGTTCCTGGTGTGGGGCGCGGCGGCCCCGAGCGCCGAACTGGGCCACTCCGAGCGCCTCGCGGCCGCCGTCCAGCAGCGCACCCGGCCCGGCGACCGGGTGCTGTTCTGGGGAATGCACCCGGAGCAGTACTGGCTCGCCGACCGCACCCCCGCCAGCCGCTTCCTCACCGCCGGTCTGCTCACCAACTACAGCGGCGGGCGGCTCGGGGCGGCGGTCGGTGAGCGTTACGCGGTGCCCGGCTCCTGGCCCGTCTTCCGGCGTGAACTCCACGCCGACCCCCCGGCGCTGATCGTGGACGACTCCCGGGGGAAGCCGTACGGGCCCTACCGCACGCCCACGCTGAGGGCGTTCCTGGCGGCGCACTACACCCCGGCGATCACCGTGGACGGTGCAATCCTCTATACGCGCCTGTCCTGACGCCGCGTCACCTCGGCGACGAGGGTGCCGAAGCCGGGGACTTCTTGGCCGGCTCGGGCACCTCCCGGTCGGCTCTGATCGCCTGCCACAGCGTGGAGGCCTGCGGCTCCGCCGCGACCACCCGGTTCGGGTCGATCCTGTCGTACTCCACCGGCAGCATGACCGTCTCCATGGTGCCGGTGTCCAACGTCCTGAGGTTCTTGGCGAAACCGACGAGCGAGGTGAGGGAGTCGAGCTCGGAGTCGGTGGTGAGCGACTGTGTCGCGGCATCCGCGACCTCGTAGAGCCTGGCCGGGTGGGTCAGCAGCCGCTGCGCGCGGATCTCGTTCAGCAGCGCCAGCATGAACTGCTGCTGCAGGCCGATCCGGCCCAGGTCGCTCCCGTCGCCGATGCCGTGCCGGGTCCGGACGAAGGCCAGGGCCTGGGTGCCGTTCAGCCGGTGGGTGCCCGCCTCGAGGTCGAGTCCACTGCTGCGGTCGTGGATCGGCCGGTCGGTGGTGACGGTGACCCCGCCGAGCGCGTCCACGAGGTCCTTGAAGCCGGTGAAGTCGATCTCCAGATAGTGATCGATGCGCACTCCGGACATCTTCTCGACGGTCTTGACCACGCACGCCGGGCCGCCGAGCGTGTAGACGGAGTTGAACATGACCCGCTGCGCGGTCGGCAGGGTCGTACCGTCGGCCTTCTTGCAGCTTGGACGGGTTATCAGGGTGTCCCGCGGGATGCTCACGGCGGTCGCCCGCCGGCCGTCGCCGGGGATGTGCAGCACCAGGGCGGTGTCGGAGCGGGCCGTACCGCCGAGATCACCGCCGCCGCCCAGCTTCCGGTTGGCGCCCGACCGGGAGTCGGAGCCGAGGATCAGGATGTCCTGTGAGCCGTTCGGCGGATTCGCCGGGCGGTCGCCGCCGATGGCGTCGTCGATGTCGACGCCGTGCAGATTGCGGTTGAGGCTGGTGTATATCCCGCCGGTCACCCCGCCCCCGAGGAGTACGGCAGCGGCGACGCCCCACAGCAGGACGCTGCGGCCTCTGCTCCGCTTTCCGGGCTTGCTTGTCCCGTTCGTCATGGTCTCTTCTCATCCTCTGGCCGGGCCGTCGGGCGACGGGCGGTGCTCCGTACTGGCTCCTCCGGACGGTGGGGGGACAGGACTGAGGCCAGAAGTGCCGACTGGAGTCTATGAGGCCCAAGTTCGAACGTGATTCCCAAATTCGCAAAAAAATAGGCGACTTGGGGATATGTATAAGACGGCGCCCGCCCGCGGAGTGCGGGCGGGCGCCGTCAGGCCCGTATGCGGGTGCGTTACGCCGGGACGCTGGCGACGCCCGGGGCCAGGAACCTCTTGCCGTGCACGCGCTCGGAGACACCCTCACGGTCCAGGTACGGCGTGATGCCGCCCAGGTGGAAGGGCCAGCCGGCGCCGGTGATCAGGCAGAGGTCGATGTCCTGGGCCTCGGCGACGACACCCTCCTCCAGCATCAGGCCGATCTCCTGCGCGACCGCGTCCAGGACACGGGCGCGGACCTGCTCCTCCGTCAGGACGGTGTCGCCCTGCTTCAGGAGGGCGGCGACCTCCGGGTCCAGCTCGGGCTTGCCCGAGTCGTAGACGTAGAAGCCGCGCTTGCCGGCCTCGACGACCGCCTTCAGGTTCGGGGAGACCTTGAAGCGCTCCGGGAAGGCGCGGTTCAAGGTCTCGGAGACGTGCAGACCGATGGCCGGGCCGACGAGCTCCAGGAGGACCAGCGGGGACATCGGCAGACCGAGCGGCTCGATGGCCTTCTCGGCCGTCATGACCGGGGTGCCCTCGTCGATGACGTTCTGGATCTCGCCCATGAAGCGGGTCAGGATGCGGTTCACAACGAACGCGGGGGCGTCCTTGGTGAGCACCGCGGTCTTCTTCAGCTTCTTGGCGACGCCGAAGGCGGTGGCCAGCGACGCGTCATCCGTCTTCTCACCGCGGACGATCTCCAGCAGCGGCAGGACCGCGACCGGGTTGAAGAAGTGGAAGCCGACGACCCGCTCGGGGTGCCGCAGCTTCGACGCCATCTCGCTGACCGAGAGCGAGGAGGTGTTGGTGGCGAGGATCGCGTGCTCCTGCACGACCGCCTCGACCTCGGCGAACACCTTCTGCTTGACGCCCATCTCCTCGAAGACGGCCTCGATCACGAAGTCCGCGTCGCCGAAGCCGGCGGCCTTGTCGAGCGTGCCGGTGACCAGGGCTTTGAGCCGGTTGGCCTTGTCCTGGTTGACGCGGCCCTTGGCCAGCAGCTTGTCGATCTCGCCGTGGACGTAGCCGACGCCCTTGTCCACGCGCTCCTGGTCGATATCGGTCAGCACGACCGGCACCTCCAGGCGGCGGGCGAACAGCAGCGCCAGCTGAGAGGCCATCAGACCGGCGCCGACCACGCCCACCTTGCTGACCGGGCGGGCCAGGCTCTTGTCCGGGGCACCGGCCGGGCGCTTGGCGCGCTTCTGTACGAGGTTGAAGGCGTAGATGCCGCTGCGCAGCTCGCCACCCATGATCAGGTCAGCGAGGGCCCGGTCCTCGGAGTCGAAGCCCTGGCGCAGGTCGCCGTTCTTGGCGGCGGCGATGATGTCCAGCGCACGGTAGGCGGCCGGGGCCGCGCCGTGCACCTTCCCGTCGGCGATGAACTTGCCGCGCTCGACGGCCTGGTCCCAGGCCTCGCCCCGGTCGACCTCGGCCCGTACGACCTCCAGCTCGCCCCGGAGGACCGAGGCAGTCCAGATCAGGGACTGCTCCAGGAAGTCCGCGCCCTCGAAGACCGCGTCCGCGATGCCCAGCTCGTAGACCTGCTTGCCCTTGAGCTGCTTGTTCTGGTTCAGCGAGTTCTCGATGATGACCGAGACCGCGCGGTCGGCACCGATGAGGTTCGGCAGGATGGTGCAGCCGCCCCAGCCGGGGACCAGACCGAGAAACACCTCGGGCAGGGAGAAGGCCGGGACCGCCGCCGAGACGGTGCGGTAGGTGCAGTGCAGACCGACCTCGACGCCGCCGCCCATCGCCGCACCGTTGTAGTACGCGAAGGTGGGCACGGCGAGCGCGGCGAGGCGCTTGAAGACGTCGTGGCCGCCCTTGCCGATGGCCAGCGCATCCTCGTGGCGCCCCAGCAGCTCGACGCCCTTGAGGTCGGCGCCGACCGCGAAGATGAACGGCTTGCCGGTGAGACCGACACCGACGATCTCGCCGTCGGCGGCCTCCTTCTCGACCTGGTCGATCGCGGCGTTCAGGTTCGCCAGCGACTGCGGGCCGAAGGTCGTCGGCTTGGTGTGGTCCAGGCCGTTGTCCAGGGTGATCAGTGCGAACCGGCCGGCACCCTGCGGAAGGTCGAGGTGGCGTACGTGCGCCTGCGTCACGACCTCGTCGGGGAAGAGCTCTGCGGCGCCCTTCAACAGCTCAGCGGTGGTCGTCATGCCGCGCCCTCGCTTCGCTCGGTCGGCCATGCCGACGTCGTGCACCTTCCCATGGTTCGCTCGCTCCGCTCGCTCACTTGCCTGCTCCCTCGAAGTGCGGGTTCTCCCAGATCACGGTGCCGCCCATACCGAAGCCCACACACATCGTGGTGATGCCGTAGCGGACGTGCGGCTGCTCCTCGAACTGCCGCGCCAGCTGCGTCATCAGCCGGACGCCGGAGGACGCGAGCGGGTGGCCGAAGGCGATGGCGCCGCCGTACTGGTTGACGCGCGGGTCGTCGTCCGCGATGCCGTAGTGGTCGAGCAGAGCCAGCACCTGGACGGCGAAGGCCTCGTTGATCTCGAACAGGCCGATGTCGTCGATCGACAGGCCCGCCTTGGCCAGCGCCTTCTCGGTGGACGGCACCGGGCCGATGCCCATGACCTCGGGCTCAACGCCCGCGAAGGCGTAGGAGACCAGGCGCATCTTGACCGGCAGTTCCAGCTCGCGCGCCACGTCCTCGGCGGCGACGAGTGAGGCGGTGGCACCGTCGTTCAGGCCCGCCGCGTTGCCCGCGGTGACGCGGCCGTGCGCCCGGAACGGGGTCTTCAGGCCGGCCAGGCTCTCCAGCGTGGTGCCGGGCCGCATCGGCTCGTCCGCGGTGGCGAGGCCCCAGCCGGTCTCGCCGCCCTCGGGGTTGGTACGGCGGACGGAGATCGGCACCAGGTCGGCCTGGATCTTGCCGTCGGCGTACGCCTTGGCGGCCTTCTCCTGGCTGCGCACGGCGTACTCGTCGGCGCGCTGCTTGGTGATGTGCGGGAAGCGGTCGTGCAGGTTCTCCGCCGTCATACCCATGAAGAGGGCGGACTCGTCGACCAGCTTCTCCGACACGAAGCGCGGGTTGGGGTCGACGGCCTCGCCCATCGGGTGCCGACCCATGTGCTCGACACCGCCGGCGACGACGAGGTCGTAGGCGCCGAAGGCGATGGAACCCGCGGTGGTGGTGACGGCCGTCATCGCACCGGCGCACATCCGGTCGATGGAGTAGCCGGGGACCGACTGCGGCAGGCCGGCGAGGATGCCGGCGGTCCGGCCGAGGGTCAGGCCCTGGTCACCGATCTGGGTGGTGGCTGCGATGGCAACCTCGTCGATGCGCTCCGGAGGCAGGTTCGGGTTACGGCGCAGCAGCTCGCGGATGCACTTGACGACCAGGTCGTCGGCCCGGGTCTCGTGGTAGATGCCCTTCGGGCCCGCTTTGCCGAACGGGGTGCGGACGCCGTCGACGAAGACGACATCCCTGGCGGTACGAGGCACGTTGGCTCTCCTCCTGATGCGGAACGGGCACTGCGGGGCCGCTGGCCGCGGGGACCGCTCCGCGGTGCGGGTGGCGGTGGCGGCGCTGAGGCGAGGCTGCCTGCGGCGGCTCTGAAGCACATGCTACTTACGGGTAACCATGCTGCCCACCCCTGCCGCCCGGAGCGTCGCAGATCACAGTCGGTTCCCTCGCGCGGCCGCTTGGTCATGGGGGCTCACCTCCGCCCGGATCTGCGATGTCGCGCTCGAACAGGTACCTGGGGCGGGGCACCCGGAAACACGGTGGGCGGCACCCGAGTGGGTGCCGCCCACCGTGTTTCCCGGTCGAGAGCCGTCTGCGGCACCGCCCCGGCGCGTCGGTCGGGCCCGGTGGCGCGTGGTGGTCGCCTGAAGGCGGATGCGAGCGGCTAGGGAGACGTGGTCGACAGGGCCCCGGCCAGCAGCGCGGCCGTCTGCTCGATCTGCCAGGGCCGGGCGCCGTGCTGGGCGAGGAACTCCGAGACCGCCTCCACCGTCGGCTCGGCCGGCGGCTCCCAGCACAGCCGCCGCACCGTGTCGGGCGTGATCAGGTTCTCCTGGGGCAGGTTCAGCCGCTCCGCGTGAGCCGTCACCGCGGCCCGGGCCGTCGACAGCCGGGCGGCGGCCGCCGGGTCCTTGTCCGCCCAGGCGCGCGGCGGCGGAGGTCCGGCCACGGGCTGGCCCGGCTGCGGCAGCTCTGAGTCCGGCAGCTCGCGGGCCTGGTCAACGGCCGCCTGCCACTGCTCGAGCTGCTTGCGTCCCATCCGGTGCCCGAAGCCCGGCAGCCCGGCGAGCGCGTGGACGTTCCGTGGCAGGGCGAGGGCCGCCTCCACGATCGCGGCGTCGCTGAGGACCTTGCCCGGTGAGACGTCGCGCCGCTGCGCGATCCGGTCACGGGCGTACCACAGCGCCCGTACCACGGCCATCTGCCGCCGCCGGCGCACCTTGTGCATGCCGGAGGTGCGGCGCCAGGGGTCCTTGCGGGGCGGGGGCGGCGGTGCGGTGGCGATCGCCGCGAACTCCTGGTGGGCCCAGTCCAGCTTGCCCTGCCGGTCCAGCTCCTTCTCCAGCGCGTCGCGCAGGTCGACCAGCAGCTCGACGTCGAGCGCGGCGTACCGCAGCCATGGCTCGGGCAGCGGCCGGGTGGACCAGTCGACGGCGGAGTGCCCCTTCTCCAGGGCGTAGCCGAGGACGCTCTCGACCATGGCGCCGAGCCCGACCCGGGCGAACCCCGCGAGCCGCCCGGCGAGCTCGGTGTCGAACAGCCGCACCGGCGTCATGCCTATGTCGCGCAGACAGGGCAGGTCCTGGGTCGCGGCGTGCAGCACCCACTCGCAGTCACTGAGCGCGGCGCCCAGCCCGCCGAGGTCCGGGCACCCGATGGGGTCGATCAGGGCTGTGCCCGCTCCGGCACGCCTGAGCTGCACGAGATAGGCCCGCTGACCATAGCGGTAGCCGGACGCGCGCTCGGCGTCGACGGCGACGGGGCCGGTGCCGGCGGCGAAGGCCGCCACCACCTCTCGCAGCGCCTCCGGGGTGGAGGTCACGGGCGGAATGCCCTCGCGGGGCTCAAGGAGAGGGACCGGCGCCGACTGTAGGTCCGGGGGAGCGTCCCCGGGGCTGCGCAGTGTCTGGTCTGCTGCGGTGTCTTGGGCGTCGGTCACCAGTCAAGGGTATCTATGGATGTCGCGCACCCGTCGACGGAACGTTCCGTCGACGGGAGCGCGTGTTCTTTCAGCTCTTCGTGGTCAGTGGATGATGCCGGTCCGCAGGGCGACGGCCACCATCCCGGCCCGGTCGCCGGTGCCGAGCTTGCGGGCGATGCGGGCGAGGTGGCTCTTGACGGTCAGCGCGGACAGTCCCATCGAGACGCCGATGGCCTTGTTGGACTGGCCCTCCGCAACCAGCCGCAGGACCTCGACCTCACGTCCGGACAGTTCGCGGTAGCCGCCCGGGTGCCCGGGCATGCCCGGCGGGCGGCGCTGCATCCGGGCCGCGGCGGCGCCGACCGGCGAGGCGCCCGGCCGGCCCGGGACACCAAGGTTGGTACGGGTGCCGGTGACGACATAGCCCTTGACACCGCCGGCCAGGGCATTGCGTACGGCGCCGATGTCGTCGGCGGCGGAAAGCGCGAGGCCGTTCGGCCAGCCTGCGGCCCGGGTCTCCGACAGCAGGGTGAGGCCGGAGCCGTCGGGGAGGTGGACATCGGCCACGCAGATGTCGCGCGGGTTGCCGATCCGGGGACGGGCCTCCGCGATCGAAGACGCCTCGATGACGTCACGCACCCCGAGAGCCCACAGATGGCGGGTGACGGTGGAGCGGACGCGGGGATCGGCGACGACGACCATGGCCGTCGGCTTGTTCGGGCGGTAGGCGACCAGGCTTGCGGGCTGCTCGAGGAGAACGGACACCAGGCCTCCTGGGGGAAGTGGCGGGGACGGGGCCGACTTGGGGGTGAGTCGGGGCGATCCCTACGGGAAGGGTCACAGACTCCTTCGGCAGCATCCGCGAGCGGCTTTAGCAAAAGATCACGATTCAGTGAGTAACAATTCGGGCAATTCGGATGCGCGATCGATCAGCAATGAACGCGGCGCGGGCGGTGAGCGGGCACGAACGGGCGTGACAACCGCCGTACGGAGGCCAGGGGCAGGTGGTCGGCCCGGGCGCGGAGGTTCAGTGGGGCTGCGGGCCGCGGCGCTGCGGCAGCGGTACCACGGCGGCGTCGGAGCCCGCGGCCGGCGGCAGCCCGGCGATCTGGCACAGCAGCTCGCACCAGGCCGCCAGATGCGCGGCCGTGTCAGGCACCCCGCGGGTGCCTTCGTGCGGCGTCCACGACGCACGGATCTCGATCTGCGTCGCCGGGGCGCGGTCGGCGAGGCCGCCGAAGTAGTGCGAGCCGGCCAGCGTCACGGTCCCGCTCGGTTCCCCGTACGCGACCCGGCGGGCCTCGAGCGCGCCGGTCAGCCAGGACCAGCTCACCTCGGGCAGCAGCGGGTCGGCCGCCATCTCCGGTTCGAGCTCCGCCCGCACCAAGGTGACCAGCCGGAAGGTTCCTTTCCAGGCGTCATGCCCGGCCGGGTCGTGCAGCAGCACCAGGCGTCCGTCGGCCAGATCGGCTCCGTCCTGGACGACCGCGGCCTCCAGTGCGTATGCGAAGGGGGCCAGCCGCTGCGGCGGTCGGGCCTGGTCGATCTCCATCTCGGGCCGGAGCCGTGCGGTGCGCAGCGCTTCGACTGCCTGCCGGAAAGGGAGCGGCGTCTCCTCCCCTTGCGTCTTGTCCGTGCCGTCAGCGTCATCCGAAAGTCGTCCCTCAGCCGCAGCCATGCCCGGAAGACTAGGCGGAACCGGAGACTTCGCCGGGTAGGGACACCCGGGTGCACACACCGTCTTGACGGCCGCATGCGAAGATTCTGGACGTGAGTGCCAACGAGCGCCCGTCGGGCCAGCAGCAGACCAGCACAGCCGTCGCCGAGTCGGCGTTTTTGAAGGCGTGCCGCCGCGAGCCGGTGCCGTACACCCCGGTCTGGTTCATGCGGCAGGCTGGGCGCTCGCTGCCGGAGTACCTGAAGGTGCGCGAGGGCATCCCGATGCTCGACTCCTGCATGCGCCCCGACCTCGTCAGGGAGATCACGCTGCAGCCGGTCCGGCGGCACAAGGTCGATGCGGCGATCTACTTCAGCGACATCGTCGTACCGCTGAAGGCCATCGGCATCGACCTCGACATCAAGCCCGGCGTCGGGCCGGTCGTGGCCCAGCCGATCCGTACCCGCGCCGACCTGGAGCGGCTGCGGGCGCTCGAGCCGGACGACGTGACGTACGTGACCGAGGCCGTCGGCATGCTGGTCGGCGAGCTGGGCGCCACCCCGCTGATCGGCTTCGCGGGAGCGCCGTTCACCCTCGCCAGTTACCTCGTGGAGGGCGGCCCGTCCCGCAACCACGAGCACACCAAGGCGCTCATGTACGGCGATCCGCAGCTGTGGGCCGATCTGCTGGACCGGCTCGCGGACATCACCGCCGCCTTCTTGAAGGTGCAGATCGAGGCGGGTGCCTCGGCGGTGCAGCTCTTCGACTCCTGGGTGGGCGCGCTCGCCCCCGCCGACTACCGCCGCTCGGTGATGGCGGCCTCGGCCAAGGTCTTCGACGCGGTCGCCGGCTACGGCCTGCCGCGTATCCACTTCGGCGTCGGTACGGGCGAGCTGCTCGGGCTGATGGGCGAGGCCGGGGCGGATGTCGTCGGCGTCGACTGGCGGGTGCCGCTGGACGAGGCCGCGCGCCGGGTCGGCCCCGGCAAGGCGCTCCAGGGGAACCTCGATCCGGCGGTGCTGTTCGCTCCGCGGGAGGCGGTCGAGGAGAAGACGCGGGAGGTGCTGGGGGCGGCGCGCGGGCTGGAGGGCCATGTGTTCAACCTCGGCCACGGGGTGCTTCCCTCGACGGACCCCGATGCGCTCAGCCGCCTCGTGGACTTCGTCCACACGGAGACGGCCCACTGACGCTGTGGGCTATGGCGGGCCGGACCCGCATCCGGCGCGAACCCTCGATGGGGGTTGCTGCTTCGTACGCGGCTGCACGCCGGTGACCGCGGTGTGCCCACCCTCCCCCTGGGCGCACCTCCAGGGCCGTCAGGCCCAAGGGGCTACCGCTGGGTGGTGCCCCCAGCCCAGCGGGGCGACTGCCCACACCTGTGTGTGATCAAGGCGGGCCGGAGCCCAGGAGGGTGGCCGCGCCGTAGGCGGCGGATGCCAGGGCCGCCGCGCTGAGGATCCAGGCCCGGCGCGCGGGCCGCAGCCTCAGCAGCGCCACCGCCGCGGGCAGCAGCAACGGAAACCCCGGCATCATCAACCGCGGCCGCGACCCGAAGTACCCGGCGCCGACCAGCGAGATCATCACCACCGCGCCGGTGTACACCAGCACCGGCAGCGGCAGCCGCTGCCGTACACACAGCCACACCAGCCAGAAGACCAGGCCCAGCGCCCCGCACAGCCCGAGCCCGGCCAGAACGTTCGTGGTCAGGTTCTGCCATACGAACCCGGCCAGCGCCCGACCGCCGTCGAAGCCGTTGCCCCACTGCCCCTGTACTTCGAAGTAGCCGAAGGCGCTGCCCTGCCGCACGCCCACGTACAGCACGTACGACAGCCAGCCCAGCGGCGCGAGCAGAATGCCCAGCAGCATGCGGGTGTGCCCGCGCAGCAGCTCGCCCGGCGGTGTACCCGCGCGGTACTCCCGGATCAGAACCACGGCGGCCGGGATGAAGACCGTCGCCACGACCGCCACGGCCGACGGCCGGGTCAGTCCGGCGGCCAGGGCCAAGCCGCCCGCCGTCACCCAGCGCCCGGTCAGTACCGCGTACAGCGCCCAGGCGGCCAGCGCGGTGAACAGCGTCTCGGTATAGGCCATCGACTGCACGAACGCGGTCGGGTAGGCGCCCCACAGCGCGGCCAGCACTACCCCCGCCGCCCGCCCGCGCAGCCTCTCACCGACCGCGTAGATCCCCCACGCGGCGACGAGCGAGGCGAGCCAGCTCACCAGCAGACCCGCGTCCCCGGCGCTCAGCGGGCTGATCGCGGAGATCGCCCGCTCCAGGGCCGGCAGCAGGGGGAAGAAGGCCAGGCTGGAGTGGAGGTCGCCGTTCGGGAGCTGGACCGCATAGCTGTATCCCCCGTCGGCGATACGCGCGTACCACAAGGAGTCCCAGCGTGCGCTGAGCAGCGTGTGCGGGCTCTTCCCGGCGGCCGCGGCTGCCACACCCAGGATCACCAGCCCGGTCAGCCGCACCGCGGCGTACGCCAGCAGGGCGGGTGCGGCGACGCGCAGCGAGGCCACCGCACGCTCCCTGCGGGAGGCGCGCGGCGGGGCCGCGACGGTCGGTATCCGGGTGAGTTCGGGCATGTGGGCGATTATCACCGAGTTCCGGAGCGGAGCAGAGCCGCGCAGGATATCCGGGTTCCAGCCCCATGCGTGGGCCCGCTCTCGCGCCTTGCGATCCGCCTACCCACCTGCCGCCCGGCGAGCATCTCGCTGCCTCGCATACGTATGCGCAGGTCGGCGGGCGTGCGCCAGACCGCCCGCCGACCCTACGAGACGCCGCAGCCGCTATGTGCGGTCCGGCGTGGTGGCGGATTCCGTCGTGGCCCCGCCGCTGTCCGGGCGTTCGGGCAGCCGGCCACGCACTGCCCGCCACACCAGTGCGAGCAGGGCCAGGGCCGCGGCGAAGGGCAGTGCTGCGCCGATCGCCACCGCTATCCAGCGGACGATCGTGACGAACGCGACCCAGCCGCCGGCCAGGGCGTCCAGGAAGCCCGGCCCGTCATCGTCCTTGTCCTTCTTCGGCTCGGTCTCGACCAGCATCAGGGTGATGGTCGACATGCTGGTGCGCTCCTTCAGAGACTGTTGTCGCGCCTTGAGCGCCTCCAGCTCGGCCTGACGGTTGCTCAACTCTCCTTCCAGCATGACGACATCGCTCAGTTTCGTCGCCTTGTCCATCAGCTCCCGCACCCGCGCGACGCTGGCCTCCTGGGACCTGATCCGGCTCTCGACGTCCACCACCTGGTCGGTGACGTCCTTGGCGTCGACCTTGCGCTCGACGAGCCGGCCGCCGCCCTTGGCCAGGTCACCGAGGTCGCCCAGGACGCTCTCGTACTCCGCCTGGGGCACGCGCAGTACCAGCCGGGACTGCTCGTGACCGCTCTGGTCCCGGCCGGTGGTCTCGTCGCCGACGTAGCCGCCCGCGCTCTCGGCGGTGGTCCGCGCGGTGTCGAGGGCTGTGGATACGTGCTTGACGCGCACGGTGAGGCGGGCGGTGCGGATGATGTGGGACGGGCCGAGCTTCGGCGTCCTGGGTGCCGCGCTCATGGCCGGATTACCCGGCTGCCGAGGGCCGCCTTCGACGGCCCCGCCTCCGCCCTTGGCATCGGTGTCGCCGTGTGCCGCGGCTCGGTCAGGCGCGGCGGACTTGGCGTTCTCCTCCACGGCACTGCTGCAGCCGGACAGCCCGAGCGAGGCGGCAAGCAGCACGGTGCCCAGCAGGGCGAGTGGCCGAGGCCGTGCCGACGGCCGCCTCGAGGGTGTCGTTGGATTGTTCATCGGGCCCCCACAGTGGTTGGTTGTTGCCCCTTGGACGGCTCGGGTGGGAGCCGGGTTGCCATCGCACGGTCCCGAAGTGGTCACGGTCGGGACTCGTTCCGGGGTCTGAGACAGTGGGGGCATGAGCGAGGCGGACAAGCACACGGGCCATGCCGTTGTCGTCGGAGGCGGGATCTCCGGGCTGACGGCCGCGCTCCGGCTGCTCGACGGCGGCGTCGCCCGAGTGACGGTGCTCGAAGCCTCCAGCCGGCTCGGCGGCAAGCTCCGGGCGGGCGAGATCGCGGGCGTACCGGTCGACTTCGGCGCCGAGGCGATGCTCGCGCGGCGGCCGGAGGCCGTGGAGCTGGCCCGCGCGGTGGGGCTGGCCGACCGGCTCCAGGCCCCCGCCACCACCACCGCCGCCCTGTGGACGCGCGGCCGGCTGCGGCCGATGCCCAAGGGGCATGTGATGGGGGTGCCCGGCGACCTGGCACCGCTCGCCGCCTCCGGTGTGATCTCCGAGTCCGGCCTGGAGCGCATCGAGCGCGAGCGGGAGCTGCCGCCGATGGAGGTCAGCGAGGACGTGGCCATCGGGGCGTACGTCGCCGAACGCCTCGGCCACGAGGTCGTCGACCGGCTCGTCGAACCGCTGCTGGGCGGCGTCTACGCCGGGGACGCCTACCGGATCTCGATGCGGGCCGCCGTACCGCAGCTGTTCGAGGCGGCGCGATCACACCACTCGCTGCTCGACGCCGTCCGGGACGTCCAGCGGCGGGCCGCCGCCCAGCAGCAGGCGGGACTGGGCATCGACGGCGGCAACGGGCAGCCGGCGGGACCGGTCTTCATGGGCATCGACGGCGGCGTCGGACGGCTGCCGCTCGCCGTCGCCGACGCCTGCAGGGCCGCGGGCGCCCAGATTCTCACCGGTGTGTCCGTGACCGAGCTCAGGCGCACCGGCAGCGGCTGGCGGATCGCCACCCAGGACGACCGCGTGATCGAGGCGGACGGCGTTGTGCTCGCCGTGCCCGCACCGGCCGCCGCCCGGCTGCTGCGCGCCGACGCCCCGGCCGCGGCGGCCGAACTCGCCACCGTCCAGTACGCCTCCATGGCCCTGGTCACGCTCGCCTACCGCAGCGCTGACCTCGCCATCGCCGGAATGCCCGAGGGCAGCGGCTTCCTCGTGCCGCCCGTCGACGGCCGCACCATCAAGGCGTCCACCTTCGCCAGCCGTAAGTGGGGCTGGATCGCGGATGCCGACCCCGGCCTGTTCGTGCTCCGGACCTCCATCGGGCGGTTCGGCGACGAGGACGATCTGCGGCGCGAGGACGCCGAGCTGGTCCAGGTCTCCCGCGCCGACCTCCGCGAGGCCGTCGGTCTGGAGGCCCAGCCCGTCGCGGCCGAGGTCACCCGCTGGGACGGCGGCCTGCCGCAGTACCCGGTCGGCCATCTGGACCGGGTCGCCCGCATCCGCGAGCAGGTGGCGAAGCTGCCGGGCCTGCGGGTGTGCGGCGCGGCGTACGACGGCGTGGGCATTCCCGCCTGCATCGCGAGCGCCCGCACCGCCGCCGACGCCCTGCTCGCCACCCTGGCGCCGAGCCCCCGGCAAGGGGAGCGAGAATAGACAGCATGACTGCTGCTCCTGAGAAGATCCCGAACGCCGGCAAGAAGGCCAAGGACCTCAACGAGGTCATCCGGTACACGCTCTGGTCGGTGTTCCGGCTGCGCGATGTGCTGCCCGAGGACCGCTCCGGGTACGCCGACGAGGTGGAGGAGCTGTTCGAGCAGCTGGCGGCGAAGGATGTCACGGTGCGCGGCACGTACGACGTGTCCGGTCTGCGGGCCGACGCGGATCTGATGATCTGGTGGCACGCGGAAACCGCCGACGCCCTGCAGGAGGCGTACAACCTCTTCCGCCGCACCCGGCTCGGCCGCGCCATGGAGCCGGTCTGGTCGAACATGGCGCTGCACCGCCCCGCCGAGTTCAACAAGTCGCACATCCCGGCCTTCCTCGCCGACGAGGTGGCCCGCGACTACGTGTGCGTCTACCCCTTCATCCGGTCCTACGACTGGTATCTGCTGCCCGACGAGGACCGCCGCCGGATGCTCGCCGAACACGGCAAGATGGCCCGCGGCTTCCCCGACGTCCGGGCCAACACCGTGGCCTCCTTCGCGCTCGGCGACTACGAGTGGCTGCTGGCCTTCGAAGCGGACGAGCTGCACCGCATCGTCGACCTCATGCGCCATCTGCGCGGCTCCGAGGCGCGGCTGCACGTCCGCGAGGAGGTGCCGTTCTACACCGGCCGCCGCAAGCCGGTCGCGGAGCTCGTCGCCGGTCTGGCCTGAGGCCCGCAGGCCCCGCGGTACGAAGCGGGCCGCCCCGCGCGGTGGCGCGGAGCGGCCCGCTGTGGCTGCTGGTCAGGGCAACGGCCGCCCGTTGCGCTGCGCCTTGGGCAGCATCAGCAGTTGCGCCTGGGACGGCCGCGGCTCCGCCCGTGGCCCGCAGTACGCCCGCGGTCCCGGGGTCTGGCCGCGCAGCAGATACGTGTCCAGGTACCGGTTGACGCAGGCGTTCGGCCCGCCCGCGATGCCGTGCGTGCCCGCTCGGCGCTCAGTGACCAGCGAGGCCCCGGACAGCCTGCGCTGCAGCCGGACCGCCCCTTCGTACGGCGTCGCCGCGTCCCGCTCCGCGGCCAGGATGAGGACCGGCGGAAGCACCCCGGGTGCCGTACGGACGTCGAGCGGCCGCTGCTGTGGCTGCTTCCAGTAGGCGCACGGCAGGTTGAGCCACGCGTTGTCCCACGTCTCGAACGGCGCGGTGCGCGCGAGCTTGGTGTTGTCCCGGTCCCAGGTCTGCCAACTGCGCGGCCAGGGGGCGTCGTTGCACTCGACCGCGGTGTACACGGCGTTGCCGTTCTCCTCCGTCTGTGCGGTCTCCGGATGCGGTGCGGCCTGCTGGATCAGCGGCTTCGGGTTGCCGCGCAGATACTCCGACAACGCCTGGGCGCGCCACGGCCAGTAGCTGTCGTAGTAGCCGACCAGGAGGAACGCGGCCTGGAGCTGGGCCGTCCCGACCACGCCGCCGGCGGGCCGGCGCTCCAGACGCGCCTGCGCCTTCCGGTAATTGCGCAGCACCTCCTGCGCGGTGCGCCCCAGGTGGTAGGCGGCGTCGTGCTTGGCGACCCACCTGCGCCAGTCGGCCCAGCGGCGCTCGAAGGCGCGCGACTGGTCGAGGTTGCTGCCGTACCAGATCTTCCGCGGGTCGGGGTCGACCGCGCTGTCGAACACCATGCGGCGCACGTGGCCGGGGAAGAGCGTGGCGTACAGGGCGCCGAAGTAGGTGCCGTACGAGGCGCCGATGAAGTTCAGCCGGTGCTCGCCGAGCGCCGCGCGGATCACCTCGAGGTCGCGGGCGTTGTTGAGCGAGGTGTAGTGCCGCAGGGACGGGCCGATACGGGCGGCGCAGCCCGAGGCGTAGGCGAGGGCACGTGCTTTACGGCTTTCCTTGTAGGCCTGCGACGGCTGCTCCTGGGAGTTGGTCGGGGCCTTGGTGAACGCGGCCGGCTCCTGGCAGGACAGCGGCGCGGAGCCGCCGACACCGCGCGGCGCGTAGCCGACGAAGTCGTACGCCCGGGCGAGGCGGTGCCACTCGGGCAGTCCCGCGTACAGCGGGAAGTCGATGCCCGAGGCGCCGGGTCCGCCCGGGTTGAACACCAGGGCGCCCTGGCGGGCCGCGGGTTTACCGGAAGCGCGGAGACGGCTGACGGTGAGCTTGAGCTGCCGGCCGTCGGGGTGGGCGTAGTCGAGCGGCACGGTGACGGTGCCGCACTGGACGGGGGCGGGGAGGTCCTGGGTGTCCGGGCAGTTGCCGAAGGTGATTCCGGCGGCCGCGGCGTGCTTGGCGGCCACGACGGTGCCTTGGGCCTCGGGGGCGCTCTGGGCCTCGGGGGTTCTGCTGACCGGGGTGTGGGCCGCACTGGCGCTGCCGGCCGGGGCGGTGGCGACTGCGGCAAGTACCAGCGACCCAAGGACGCCGTACAGCGCTGTTCCTCTCACTAAGCCATCCCTTCGTATGAAAAATGATGAAAGGGATGATTCGTGGGGCTGATGAGTAAGTAAAGGACCGGCCTGTGGTGTCGGGGCCGATGCCCTCGGGCGGACCATGGCGCACCGCTCGGCCTGCTCACCCGGGGATCAGCGGTGCATGCCTGGGCCGGTGACTGCCGCGGTCAGGTGGAGCCGCGCCACCGCCGGGCCTGGCGGCCTCCGGCGAGCGCGGCCCGTAGCGCGGGATCGGGGAGGGCGGCGGGCCCGTGCACGGCGAGCGCGGTGAGCAGCGAGGGGTCGTCGGGGCGCCCCCCAGCGGCCGGGCGCCCTGGCGGGTCGATACGGCCCAGCAGCCGCTGTCCGGCGGGGGACGCCCAGCTGCTGTAGGGGTGCATCTCCATCTGCGCGATGCCCAGACAGCCGGCGACGAGCACGAGCGGCAGCGCGAACCAAGCCGCGACCGCACCCTGGCCGCCCTCCGGCGCCAATGTCAACACGGCGGTCGCGCCGGTGATCAGCACCAGCAGGGCGGCGCCCCGCAACTGTCGTACGGCGTCGGCCACCTCCGTACGAGCGGTGGCCGGCACCGCCAGTCCGGCCGCGGTGAGCCGTTCACCGAGGGCCCGTACGGAGTCGGCGGTGGAGAGTGCGGCGCGTATCGCCGGTATCCGGGACTGGCCGTCGGGGCCGATCGCGGTGATCACCGAGCGCTCCAGCTCATCACGGCCGTCCGGATCGACGACGGTGGCCCAGCCGGTGTGCGCCAACAGCAGACGGCGCTCGCGCGACATCGACACCAGGGTCAGATCGGTGACCCGCTGCGGGCCTCCCGCGAGGAACGCTGTTTCGTACAGCGAGATGAAGCACTCGAGCCGGTGGTGCTCAGGCGCGCCCGGCTCGGGGCGCGGCTCGTCGGCGGCAGCGAGGGCCGCCCGGCACAGGCGGACGCACGAGATGAGGACGGCGGCCCAGGCGACGACGAGGAAGAGCACCCACATGGCGGTGTTCTACTGGACGCTTTCACCGCCCGCCATGCCTTATTCACCATGCGGACGTGCGCGGACGCCGTCCACCGGCGCGGGTGTCGATGAGTCCTCGGTGCGACGTCGGTCAACTGCCGCAGCCGAGGCGGCAGTCGGAGCAGAGCAGCGGGCCTCACGCTGCCGTATGCGGGGCGGC
This sequence comes from Streptomyces sp. HSS9-12, assembly GCF_054963655.1. NCBI lineage: Bacteria > Bacillati > Actinomycetota > Actinomycetes > Kitasatosporales > Streptomycetaceae > Streptomyces > Streptomyces sp. HSS9-12. The sequence goes on from NZ_JBUEGC010000002.1 coordinate 124,330, forward strand.
GGGCGCCGGATTCCGCCGAGGCCGGGGCCTGGTGCGCAGGAGGCGTGCCAGGCGGCCGGATCGCAGCGGCGCCGGGCCCGAGCGCTCCCGCCACCACTGCTCGAGCCGCCGGCGAGCTGCCGCGTCATCGGCGGGCTCGCCCGCGGTCAGGAGATGCTCCGCGAAGTCCAGTGCGTCGCGGCGGTAGCCGCCGGTCATCGGACCGGTCTGGGCGTAGCGGACGAAGGCCGGGCGGTAACCGGCGCCGAGAATCTCCGGCAGCTCGGGCGCGACCTTGGCGACCACATCGGCCCGCTTGGCCACCAGCGCGCGGCTCTGGACGCGCAGCCGCTGCCGGTCGAAGCCTTCGGGCGCCGGGGTTCCGGCGACGAGTGCGGAGAGCAGTGCGGCCTGTACGAGCCCGAGCCGCTGCCGCGTGCCTTCGGCCACCTCCGAGGCGTCCGGCCGTACGCCGCCGGGCGCCCTGGCCCGAGCCCCCTCGTCGTCGCTTGCGCCCGGCGACGCGTCCGTGCCTCGGACCACGGTCCGTATCGCGTCCAGTTCGCCCGCCAATTCCTCCGGAGAGGGGAAGTCCTCGTCGCGCTCCAGCAGCACGCCCGGCGGGTCCGTCCGCGCGCACAGCTCGGCGAGGATGTCGAGAACCGCCTGCGGCACCGGGTGGGCATGGCTGTCGTGCCAGACGCCGTCCCGCTCCACCCCGCCCGCCACATGCACGTACGCGATGGCCTCGACCGGCAGTTCGTCGAGTGCCGTGGCGGGGTCCTCGCCGCGGTTGACATGGTTCGTGTGCAGATTCGCCACGTCGATCAGCAGCCGCACCCCGGTGCGCTCCACCAGCTCGGCGAGGAACTGCCCCTCCGTCAGCTCCTCGCCGGGCCAGGAGATCAGCGCCGCGATGTTCTCCAGCGCCAGCGGCACCGGCAGCGCCTCCTGGACGATCCGGACATTCGCGCAGAGCACGTCCAGCGCCTCCCGGGTGCGCGGTACGGGCATCAGGTGTCCGGCCTCCAGCCGCGGTGAGGCGGTCAGCGGCCCCCCGGCCCGTACGAATGCGATGTGCTCGGTGACGAGCGGCGAGCCCAACGCCTCCGCCCGCTCGGCGAGCGCCGCCAGCCGCGCCTCGCCGGGCCGGTCGGCGCCGCCGAGCCCCAGCGACACCCCGTGCGGGACGACGGTGATCCCGCGCTCGCGAAGCCGCAGCAGCGATGCGGGCAGGTGGCCCGGGCAGATGTTCTCGGCCACCACCTCGACCCAGTCCAGGCCGGGCAGCCGCTCCACCGTCCCGGCTATCTCGGGCCGCCAGCCGATGCCCATTCCCAGGCGCTCCATGGTTCCCCTCCTTCGCGTCGCGTGATCGACCGTGATCCGTAGTCAGGTGCCGGAGTGATGGCCCGGCCTCAACGCGCCGAACCCTGGAGCGCCCGGGTTCAGAGGATGATTTGAGGTTTGTCCCTCGCATCTCCTCATCGGGGCCTACGGCGTGGACGTCAATAGCCGGATCCGGACACCGACAGCGCCGTGGAGTTCGCTGTGGGTTCGGTGGCGGAACCGGGTTCGGCCTGGCCCGTCGGTTCGGCGGACGGCTTGGACGTCAGGTTCTCGTTGCCGTTCGGTGTGACCGGGACCGGCGAGGGCAGCACGGTCGAGGTGGGCGGCGGCGGGCCGGTCGGGCTGGCGGTGGAACCGGCCACGGAGTCGGCGGCGATGGCGTCGAAGTCGACCAGTCCGGTGCGCTCCAGCATGGTGATGTGGTCCAGGACGGTGATGTTGGCGGCGTCGGCCAGCTCCCGGATCAGGGTGTTGCGGGTGCTGTTCCGGATCGCCCCGATCATCGGGAAGATCTTGCCGTGCGCCGAGCGGAGGAGGTTGGCGAACTTCCGCTGGTAGTCCATGCCGCGGGCGGCCGACAGCTCCCTCAGCCACCCCTGCTGCTGCTCGTTGGGCTCGTTGGGCAGCTCGACACCGAGCTTTGCGGCGACATCGCGGGCCCGGGCGTCCAGGTCGGTGTGGCCGACGATCAGGTGGTCGCCCGTGTCCCGGATCGCCTGGGTCGGGGCGCGCTCGATGGCCTGCTGGCCGGCGGGCAGCTCCCACAGCCCTGCCAGCCGCACCCGGACGAGGAAGTCCCGGTCCGGGGCGGTCAGCGGGCCCCACTTCGTGGGCACGGTCCCGGACTCGAGGTTCGCCGCGCCGGTCCCCGAACGGTCGGCGTAGGACCAGACCGGGTAGATGAGCGCGCCGAGGGTCGCGACCAGGGCGACGATGATCAGCTTGGTCCCGTTGATGTTTCCTATGAGTCGCATCTGTCGTGTGTCTCCTGCCAGGGCGGCGCACGGTGTGCGCTGGGCGCAGACTTCCGTTCTGCGAATGTGCACGCAGAGCGGGTCGAGTTGGGTCAGCCAAGCGCGAACCGCCCGGTCGGTCAAGCGACTTGGGTCACGTTCGGCGAAGCTGCGCCACGGTGGTGTACGGATCGCACGGCCGTTGTGTTCATCCCGGGCTCTCGAGCGGGTGGCGGGGGAGGTTCAGCCTGGTGACCAGCCCAGCCGGGCGAGCGCCCGGTCCGGGCGGGGGGCCGTCCGTGGCCGGTACGCGTAGCGGAATACGTCTGCGGGCCCGCGTGTGCCTTCCTGCTCCGGTACCCGCTCGATCGGCGGAGAGTGCCGTGTCCATGACCGGCTGGGGCCTGCCGTGCGCGGCCGCTGCATCCCAGCCGTGAACGGTGCAATCTGCGAACTCCTGGCGTCTGGCGGGCTGTACGTCCGAGTCCCGGTGTTGCGCGTCCCGTTATGGCCCAAAGGTCGCGCCAAGCCCCATGTGCCGTCCTTTAGGACCGACTCCCTCGCAAGGCCGGGTGGTCCGCCACGACCGTGCAGGACCCGGGGGCGATCTCGGTGAAGCCCGCGTCCCGGACCATGGGCAGCCCGCTCGCGGTCAGTTCCGCCCACCGGTCCGCGTCCGGCGTCCGCACGGCGAGCGGGAACCCGGCCGCTCGCCACTTCTCCCGCTCGGCGTCAGAGAGTTCCCACCAGGCCAGCTGGGCGCCGTGGCCCGCCTGGGCCATCGCCTTCCCGGCCGACATGTCGATCTTTGGGCTGAGCCACAGCACCGGCTGCGACAGGTCAGGGGCCGCGGGCGGCTCCGGGTCGTCCAGTTCGGTGCCGGAGACCTGGAGCCTGGCCAGGTCTTTGGGCCAGGCGTCGAGCGGTACCGGCGGGAAGACCCGTACCTCCGCCGAGCCGCCCGTGACCGTGATGCCCGGCAGCGCCCCGGCGCGCCGCCACTCCGAGCCCCGCGCCCGCCGCACCACCTTGCGAATCCGGGCGTCCTGCCAGTCCTGCACGGCCTGGTACCACTCGCCGCCCGGGGCGGCGGACCGCTCGTCCGACAGCATCACCAGGACCGCGCGTGCCGCCGTCTCCAGGGCGTCCGTACGGGCCGGCGGCGCGGCCCGCTCGATCCGGACGACGAGAGGGAGGACGAACTGCGGGGCGGCGTCCCGCGCCTCGGCCTCGTGCTGGAACGGACTGGTGCCGGCGCTGCTGTCCTGGCCGGCGCCGGTGCTGGGGCTTGTACGGGTCACGCGCCCCAGTCTGCCAGCCGCCAGAACCAGGACGGCCCGTCCCAGTAGGCTCCGACCCCATGGACAACCGTACGAGCGACTGCTACGCCGCCCCGCCGCGGCAGGCCGAGGCGGACGGGCCTGCGCGTACGGCGGCCGGGCCGCCGTACGCGGACTGTGTGCAGTGCGGTGAGCCGACGGAGTACCCAGCGTCACAGGGCGGCGTGACCCTCTGCCCGGTCTGCAAGTGGCAGGAGGCCCAGCGCACCGCCTGCTCCGGCTAGTGCCGCGTCAGCCAGGGTTTGCCCGGTAGCGAGGTGACCTGGTGCGGTCAGCTGCAAGGCGCCGGATCGGCCTCGTAGTGGGCCTACTCGGTCGTGACGTCCATGGCGCGGCCGCTACGGAACCTGTGCCGCTACGAGTGGCTTTGCGTCCCGGGCGAGCGCGGTGAGCCGCGAGATCGCCCGGAAGTACTTCTTCCGGTAGCCGCCCTTGAGCATTTCCTCGCTGAAGAGCCGGTCGAACGGCACACCCGAGGCGAGCACGGGCGTCTCCCGGTCGTACAGCCGGTCGGCCAGCACCACCAGCCGCAGTGCCGTCGACTGGTCGGGGACGGGCTGGACGTCGGTCAGGCAGACCACATCGATGTCGTCGCACAGCGCGCCGTAGCGGCTGGGGTGGACCTTGGACAGGTGCTCCAGCAGGGAGGGGAAGTCGTCGAGGGTGGCCCCCGCGGTGCGGTACGCGGCCCGGGTGACCTCCTCGTCGGAGCACGGGGGCGGGGCCTCGGGCAGACCGCGGTGGCGGTAGTCCTCGCCGTCGATCCGCAGGGTCCGGAAGTGGGCGGACAGCCCCTGGATCTCCCGCAGGAAGTCCGCCGCGGCGAAGCGGCCCTCGCCGAGCTTGCCGGGCAGGGTGTTGGAGGTCGCGGCGAGTGCGACGCCCGCGTCGACGAGCTTGCCGAGGAGGGTGGAGACCAGCACGGTGTCGCCCGGGTCGTCCAGCTCGAACTCGTCGATGCACAGCAGACGGTGCCCGCTGAGGGTCTGGACCGTCCGCTGGAAGCCGAGGGCGCCGACGAGATTGGTCAGCTCGACGAACGTGCCGAAGGCCTTGTGCTCGGGGGCGGCGGGGGTGGCGTGCCAGAGGGAGGCGAGCAGGTGCGTCTTGCCGACGCCGTAACCGCCGTCGAGATACACACCGCGGGGCCCGGCCGGGGCGGCCGGCTTCCGGGAGAACCAGCGGCGGCGCCCACCGACGGCGCTCGCACCGCCGCTGATCCCGGCGGCGAAGCCGCGCAGGATCTGTACGGCCTCGCTCTGGCTGGGCTGCGCCGGGTCGGGGACATAGGTGTCGAAGCGGACGGCGCCGAAGCGAGGCGGCGGCACCATCTCCGCTACCAGGCGGTCGGCGGGCACATGCGGCTCGCGGGCGCACAGCGACAGCGGCGCCCCGTCGGGGGACTCATCGGCTATCGGGCTCGGCTGCGGCTCGGAAGCGGGGAAGGAGGACGACACAGCGACCCAGCGTAATCCCTCCCGGGTGAGTCCCGGCATTGCCGCCCCGCCCCACTCCGCTGGGTCGACCATGGCGAGGGCACGCAGATCGCCGCCCACGCTCCCTTACCGCCACGAGCGCCCCGGGCAAGGGGCTCCGTGCCAGACTGCCCGCATGCGATGCCTGTTCCCACCGAACGCCCAGTGCGCAGATCCCACCGAGCGCGAGTGGAATCTCGACGAGCTGGCCGAGCTGTACGCCTATCCCGACAGCACCGGCGAGCGAGCCGGGGGCGCCTGGCTGCGCGGCAACATGGTGGCCTCGCTGGACGGTGCCGCGCACCACGACGGTCGCTCCCAGCCGCTGTCCTCCGAGGCCGACATGCGGATCTTCGGGGTGCTGCGCGGCCTGGCCGATGTGATCGTGGTCGGTGCGGAAACGGTACGGCAGGAGGGCTACCGGCCCGCCCGGGAGCGGAAGGCGTTCGCCGCCCGCCGCGCGGCGCTCGGCCAGTCCGCCGCCCCCGCGATCGCCGTGGTCACCGCGAGCCTCGACCTGGACTTCTCGCTTCCGCTCTTCACGGAGCCGCTCGTTCCCACCCTGCTGCTGACCGGTGCGGCGGCCCACGCCGACCGGGTCACGGCCGCTTGCGCCGCCGGCGCCGAGGTGATCTTCGCCGGTGAGGGCGAGGGTGTGGAGCCCGCGAGGGCCGTACAGGCACTGGCCGAGCGGGGCCTGACCCGGCAGCTGACCGAGGGTGGACCCCGGCTCCTCGGCGAGTTCGCCGTGGCCGGAGTGCTCGACGAGCTGTGCCTCTCGCTCGCTCCGCTCGTCACCGTCGGCGCGGCTCCGAGGATCATGGACGGTCCCTGGCTCGCTGAACCGGAACGGTTCGCTTTGGCGTCCGTTCTGGAGGAGAGCGGGTTCCTTTTCACCCGCTACCGCAAGGTCTGACAGGCGCCGGAATTGATCGTTCCGATTAGTGTCCGAGGGGCACACTTAGACACGCAGGCCCCGTGCGGGGCACGGGGCAGGATGGTTCTGGGGCCTTCACGGCCCGAGAGGAAGAAGGGCTCCTGCCGTGTTCACCTCCGTACTCATGATCGAGAAGCCTTTGGTGCCCACTGATGTGGAGCTCGTCACCACGCTGCACGGCGACGAGCGTGTCTCCTTCGTCGTCCTCATGCAGCCTCACGGTGACCAGGACCGCCTGCTCAGAGCCCTCGACGACGTGGCCCTCGGCGAGCTGGACGAGGCCGTGCACGAGGGCGAGGAGCGCAGCGGCCACGCCGCCCTGGAGCCCGCCGAGCGCGCCCTCAGCCACTCCCTCGAAGCCCTGCGCTCCGCCGGGTGCGAGGCGGTCGGCCAGATCGTGGAGAAGCACCCGCTGGACCTGCTGAAGGGGGTCGTCGAGCAGACCAACGCCGACGAGGTGATCGTTTTGACCCGCCCCCACCTCGTCGAGGAGTTCTTCCACCGCGACTGGACCTCCCGCGCCCGGCACAAGGTCGGCGTCCCGGTGCTCAAGCTGTACGCCCACACCGAATAGGCTTGGCCCCGCGCCTGCCCGGCCAGGGCGGGCGCACCGCGACACCGACCTGGGGAGACATGCATGGCACCGGCCGTCCCGTCCGCCATGGACCGACCGCACTTCATCGGCATCGGCGGGGCCGGAATGTCGGGTATCGCCAAGATTCTCGCCATGCGTGGCGCATGCGTCGCGGGCAGTGACGCGCGTGAGTCCGCCACCGTCGACTCGCTGCGCGCCCTCGGCGCCACCGTGCACATCGGGCATGCCGCCCACCACCTCGCCGACGACGCGACCTGCGTGGTGGTCTCCAGCGCCATCCGTACCGACAACCCCGAGCTCGCCCGGGCCGCCGAGCTCGGCATCCCCGTGGTGCACCGCTCGGACGCCCTCGCCACGCTGATGGAGGGCCTGCGTCCGATCGCCGTCGCCGGCACCCACGGCAAGACGACCACGACCTCGATGCTGGCCGTGTCGCTCACCGCCCTCGGCCTCGACCCGTCGTACGCCATCGGCGGCGACCTCGACGCCCCTGGCTCCAACGCCCGGCACGGCGGCGGCGAGATCTTCGTCGCCGAGGCCGACGAGAGCGACCGCAGCTTCCACAAGTACGCGCCCGAGGTCGCCATCGTCCTCAACGTCGAGCTCGACCACCACGCCAACTACGCCTCGATGGAGGAGATCTACGAGTCCTTCGAGACGTTTGTGGGCCGCATCCGCGTCGGCGGCACGCTCGTCGTCTCCGCCGACCACGACGGCGCGCGCGAGCTGATCCGACGGGTGGCGGGGCGTGCGGACCTGCGGGTCGTGACGTACGGCGAGGCCGCCGACGCGGAGGTGCGTGTCCTCAAGATCGCGGCGCAGGGCCTGGCCAGCGAGGTCACCGTCCGGCTCGACGAGGAGGAGCTGACCTTCACGGTCTCCGTGCCGGGCCGCCACTACGCGCTCAACGCCGTCGCCGCGCTGGCCGCCGGCACCGCCCTGGGTGTGCCCGCAGCGGAGCTGGCCCCCGCCCTGGGCAGGTACACCGGCGTCAAGCGCCGCCTCCAGCTCAAGGGCACCGCGGCCGGCGTCCAGGTCATCGACTCCTACGCGCACCACCCCACCGAGATCACCGCCGACCTCGAGGCGATCCGCGGTGGCGCGGGGGAGGGGCGGGTGCTTGTGGTCTTCCAGCCGCACCTGTTCAGCCGTACGCAGGAGCTGGGTGCCGAGATGGGCGAGGCCCTGGCCCTCGCCGACGCCTCCGTCGTCCTGGACATCTACCCGGCCCGGGAGGACCCGGTACCCGGTGTCACCAGCGAGCTGATCATTGACGCGGCGGCGGCCAAGGGTGCGGACGTGCGCGCCGGGCACTCGATGGACGCGATCCCGGATGTGATCGCGGGAATGGCGAAGCGCGGTGATCTGGTTCTCACGATGGGGGCGGGCGATGTGACCGAGCTGGGTCCCAGGATCCTCGCCCGCCTGGAGAGCCTCGAGAGCTGAGGAGAGGAACGACATGGCGTACGAAGTCGAGAAGACCGACGAGGAGTGGCGCGCGGAGCTGTCGCCCGCCGAGTACGCCGTCCTCCGCCAGGCCGGCACCGAGCCCGCTTTCACCGGCGAGTACACCGACACCAAGACGTCCGGCGTCTACTCCTGCCGGGCGTGCGGCGCTGAACTCTTCCGCTCGGACACGAAGTTCGCATCCCACTGCGGCTGGCCGTCCTTCTTCGACCCGAAGGACTCCGACGCGGTCGAGCTGCTGGAAGACCGGTCCTACGGCATGGTGCGGACGGAGGTCCGTTGCGCGAGGTGCGGCTCTCACCTGGGCCACGTCTTCGAGGGCGAGGGCTACCCCACCCCAACCGACCAGCGCTACTGCATCAACTCCATCTCCCTGCGGCTGACCCCCGACGAGGACTGACCGCGCCCGTCGAAGATGTGGCATGAGCCATCTCGCCTTCGCGGCTCTGCGAATGACACTTACCGCCGCGGTGTGGTGTTGAGAAGATCTCCTCATGGTGAGCATGGCACTTGAGGCGGGCGACGCCGCGTCCTGGGGCAGTACGGTGATCGCCCTCGGTTCGGCGTTCTTGACGCTCTACCAGGCTCGTACTCAGCGGCGAGATCTCGCGCGGCAGAACGAGCTGCAGGCCGAGGCGTCGCAGCTGCAGCGTCGTCAGATCGAGGCCGCCGAACGTCGCGCGTTGGTCATGGAAGAGATGCTGGGGCGTCTGTCGGCCGCTCAGCTCGCTCCTCCCAGGCGCAACGACGTCGCTGACCCTGCGGACGACGCTTCGGAGCCGCAGACTGTGCGGACAGGCAGAGGCGGGTACGGTTACGGGCATCCGCCACCTGGGACCGCTGTGCCGGGACCCTCGACCCCGCCAGGCGGTGGTGCTCCGGGTTCGTGGGGCCATCCGCAGCAGCCCGCTCCCTATGGAGGGGGCGCCGGCGAGGCGCCGCAAGGGTCCTCAGCCAACGATCGCTCCGCTTGGGACGCCCGCCCCTACGTCCCCTGGCTTCTGGAGCGCATCAGCCGTCACGCGTACGCCCTGCGCAACGTCGGCGGGAAGACCCTGAAGAACGTGCGCATCAACCCTGCGAACCTTCCGTCTGTCGTGCGGAACCTGCCCGAGGACGCGGTGGTGCGGCCGGGCGAGGCCGTCGAGTTCCTCATGGACGGGACTCTCGGCGGTGCTCTGCCGAACGAAATCTGGGTCTCCTGGGAGGGGCGGGACCACGTCTCTGTGCCCGTGCCATAAAGCGGGCCCCGCCGCTGGAAGCGGTGGGGCCCAGGCTTCGACGCCGGAGGTCAGCCGGTGATGATCGCCGGGTCGCTCACGCCCGCCTGACCGTTCTCCAGATGGCCCGCGAACCGCCTCAGGAAGGTGCGATCGGCGATCGGAACGGCAGGACCTCCTGCCGTTTTCCGGCGGAGGTCAACCTGTCGCGATTCGGGCGGCCAGGCACGACGGGGGCCCTCGCCCGAAAGGCGAATGATGCGTTGCCTCGTTCCCCCATGCGCACCGTGGACCGTATTCCGCACCGGTGACGCTGATCGGCTGGTGACGGCGTCGGCCTCTGGCCGCTCCCGTCAGGACGTGGCAAGGGCGATCTCGGTCGACTTCACCAGCGCGACGACCTGCGAGCCTGCCGTCAGGCCGAGGTCCAAGGCGGCGTCCCTGGTGACGGCGGCGGTCAGTTCACCGCCCTGGACGGAGACCTTGACGGCCGCCATGGCGCCGCCGATGGCAATCGAGTCGACGCTGCCCGGGAGCTGGTTGCGAATGCTCAGCCCCTGGACCGGACCGGTGGCCAGCGCGACCTCCGTGGACTTGATCAAGGCCCTGACCCGGGTGCCTTCGGAGAGACCGAGTTCCTGGACCGCATCCCGGGTCACGGCCGCGGTGATCTCCTGCCCGCCGGTGAGACGGACCTTGACTGTCGCCATGGCCTCGCCCGCGGTGACGGAGGTGACGGTGCCAGGGATCTGGTTGCGAATGGTCAGGCTCATGGGGGTCCTTGTCCAATGCGGCATGGGTGTTTTATCCCGTTATGGCGTCAACTTTAGGCGCGCGAGGCGAACCTGCCGTGCAGCGCCGGAATGCGTCGCCCTCGCACTTGCCAGCCGGTTCCCCGTAGAGGCTTGCAGATCGTAAGACATTCTCCCTAGAGTGCCGGACATGCGGTCCTATACCATCGGTCAGGCAGCGCGGTTGCTCGGCGTCAGCCCCGACACCGCGCGGCGCTGGGCCGACGCCGGGAAAGTGCGTACCCACCGCGATGAGTCGGGGCGACGTCTGATCGACGGCCGGGACCTGGCGGCTTTCTCGGTCACCCTCGCCGAGAGCGCCGCCACGGACGAGGACCCCTCCTACACCTCGGCCCGCAACGCCTTCCCTGGCATCGTCACCGCGGTCAAGCTCGGGGACATCGCCGCTCAGGTGGAGATCCAGGCCGGCCCCCACCGCCTCGTGTCGCTGCTCACCCGCGAAGCCGTCGAGGAACTGGGGCTGGAGGTGGGGATGGAGGCCATCGCCCGCGTGAAGTCGACCAGCGTCCACATCGACCGTGCCTGACAGCACGGTGCACCACTTCTGGAACACAACCTCGTGAGCCCGGGCCGTTCCCCGTGCCTGAGTGTTGACCCGATGCGGGCCTGGCGCTCGCACAGCATCGAGGAGAACGTCCCCATGTCCCACGTCCTCGACCGGCGGCGTGCCATTCGTGGTGCCGTGGCCGCTGTCACCGCCGCGCTGCTCATTCCGTTCGCTGCCGCGTGCGGCAACAACGCCGACACGGGCGCGAAGGCCGGCGCCGCGAAGCCCGCGAAGCAGACGACGCTCACGGTCCTGGCCGCCTCCTCGCTCACCGATGTCTTCAAGGACATCGGTGCCGCGTACGAGAAGGAGCACCCCGGCACCACGGTGAAGTTCTCCTTCGCCGGCTCCCAGGAGCTCGCCGCCCAGGTGCAGCAGGGCGCTCCGGCCGACGCGCTGGTCACCGCCGACACCAAGACCATGGACGGGCTGAAGAGCGACACCGCAAGCCCGGCCGTCATCGCCAAGAACCGCCTGGTGATCGCCACCGCGAAGGGGAACCCGAAGAAGATCGGCGGGCTGAAGGACCTGGGGGAGAAGAACCTCAAGGTCGTCCTCGCCGCGCCCGAGGTCCCTGTCGGCCGCTACAGCAAGAAGGTCCTCGACGCCCAGAAGGTCACCGTCAAGCCGGTCTCCCAAGAGGCTAACGTGCGCGGTGTGCTGAGCAAGGTCGAGCTCGGCGAGGCCGACGCCGGCATCGTCTACGTCACCGACGCCACATCGGCCGGGGACAAGGCCGGCAGCGTCGAGATTCCCGAGAAGCAGAACGCGATCGCCGAGTACCCGGCGGCCACGCTCAAGCAGTCCAAGAACAGCGAGCAGGCGTCCGACTTCGTCACCTGGCTCGGCTCCGAGCAGGCACAGAAGATCCTGCGCGATGCGGGCTTCATGAAGCCGTAAGCGCAGCTTGACCGGCGTTCGTCCGGCCGCGGGGGGTTGGGACACGGACGGACGCTCGCCCTGCCCTCGGACGGTGCCGGACAGCGCCGTCCGGCACCGGAAGTGTCAGAGAGAACGACCTCATGAAGCGCCCGTATCCCGCCGGCCACCGCGTTCCGCTCCCGCTCGCCATACCAGCGGTCGCGGCGGTCGCCCTGCTGTTCCTTCCCCTGGCCGCTGTACTGGCGCGCACCCCATGGGCCGACCTCGGAGCACACCTCAGCAGCCCGGGCGTGACCCAGGCGCTGCGACTGTCCCTGGTGGTCTCCTTCTGGGCGCTGGGCCTCTCGCTCGTCCTCGGCGTGCCGCTCGCCTGGTTGCTGGCCCGGGTCGACTTCCCCGGCAAGCCGCTCGTCCGCTCCCTCGTCCTGCTGCCGATGGTGCTGCCGCCGACCGTCGGCGGTGTGGCGCTGCTGCTCGCCTTCGGGCGGCGGGGGCTGCTCGGCGGCTGGCTGGAGGGCTGGTTCGGGATCACGCTCCCGTTCACCACTGCGGGCGCGGTCCTCGCCGCCACCTTCGTGGCCATGCCGTTCCTGGTGATCAGCCTGGAGGGGGCGCTCGCCGGACTGCACCGTCGCTACGAGGAGACCGCCGCATCGCTGGGCGCCTCGCCGATACGGGTCTTCCGTACCGTCACCCTGCCCATGGTCGCGCCCGGGCTGGTGGCGGGAGCGGCGTTGAGCTGGGCCCGGGCGCTGGGCGAGTTCGGGGCGACCATCACCTTCGCGGGCAATCTGCCCGGCGTCACCCAGACTCTCCCGCTCCAGGTCTACCTGCTGCTTCAGGACCAGCCCGCGGCGGCGACCTCGGTCTCCCTGCTCCTGCTGGCCATCGCTCTGCTCGTCCTCCTGGCCCTGCGCGGCCGCTGGGGGGTGGCCCGCCCACCCCGGACGAGCCCGCCCGGTGAACTCCCGTCCGCTGTAACGGAGGAGAGCCCGGCCCGGCCACCCGCCGCTGTACCCACCCGTGAACCCTCCCCCAGCTACCGCTGGGAGGTACCCCCTGAGCGCTGGCCGCTGTACACGGAGGTCACCGGCTACACCCGGCTGACCCTGGACGCCGATCCGGGGGAGACCATCGCGGTCGTCGGGCCCAACGGCGCCGGGAAGACCACCCTTCTGCGCGCTCTGCTCGGCCTCACCCCCCGCGCCCGTACCACCGCCCTCCGCCTGGGCGACCACCACGAGGTCTCCGGCCTGCCGCCGCACCGCCGCGGCGTGGCCTGGGTCCCGCAGGACGGCGCGCTCTTCCCGCATCTGAGCGCGCTGAGCAACACCGCGTACGGGCTGCGCGCCCACCGTGTCCCTCGGCGGGAGGCGCGGCGCATCGCCCAGGAGTGGCTGGACCGCCTCGGCGTGGGCCATCTCGCCGACCGCAGACCCGGCCAGCTCTCCGGCGGCCAGGCGGGGCGTGTGGCGCTGGCCCGCGCGTTGGCCACCCGGCCCCGGCTGCTGCTGCTCGACGAGCCGCTCGCGGCGCTCGACCAGACCACTCGGGCGCACGTCCGGCACACCCTGCGCGAACATCTCACCGGTTTCGGCGGCGTCTGCCTCATCGTCACCCACGATCCGGTCGAAGCCGTGTCGCTCGCCGACCGGGTGCTCGTACTGGACGACGGGCAGGTGCTCCAGGACGCGCACCCCGCCGATGTCACCAGGAACCCCCGCTCTCCCTGGGTGGCCCGCATGCTCGGCCGCAATGCCTGGCCGGGCACGGCGGTCTCGGACGGCCTCGCTCTGAGCGGAGGCGGCCGCGTCGTGTCCGCCGACCCGCTCCCCGAAGGCACCGAAGCCCTCGCCGTGATCGCCCCGGAAGCCGTCTCGTTGCACCGCGAGCGCCCCTCCGGCAGCCCGCGGAACGTCTGGCGCGGCCAAGTCCGCGAGCTCACCGCTCTCGGCAGCCGGATACGCGTGCTCATCGTCGCCGACGACGTGCCCGACCTCATCGCCGAGATCACACCGGCCGCCGCGGCCGACCTGGGCCTGGCCGAGCACAGCGCCACCTGGATCAGCATCAAGGCCACCGAGGTACGGCTCGTCGAACTCTGAAACCCCTCCCGGGTCTGTGTAAATCGCTGGCGCGACCCGGACGGCAGGACTGAGGATGACGGGATGCTGAGTACCCTCCTGCCGTTCCTCGGCGCCTGCCTGCTGATCGCCGCCTCGCCCGGGCCCAGTACGGTCCTGATCATCCGGCAGTCGATGGCGAGCCGGCGCGCCGGCCTGATGACCGTGCTCGGCAATGAGACCGGGGTCTTCATCTGGGGCGTGGTGGCCGCCCTGGGCCTTTCGGCGCTGCTGGCCGCCTCGCAAGTCGCTTACGACGTGATGCGGATCGTCGGGGCGGCCGTGCTGATCGGCTTCGGTGTACAGGCGATCCGCGCCGCCCGGCGCGGCCACGGCCTGGAGACCGTCGCCCGCCCGGAGGCCGACGTCCCCGCGTCCTCGGCATCCTCCTGGCGCTCGTACCGTGCGGGCGTGCTGATGAACCTGGCCAATCCCAAGGCCGCGGTCTTCGCGATGTCCTTCCTGCCGCAGTTCGTGCCCGCGGGAGCACCACACCTGCCCACGATCGTCGCGCTGGGGGCGGTGCAGGCGGTGTTCGAGGTCGGCTACTACAGCACGTATGTGTGGTTCGTGGGCCGGATGAAGCGGCTCTTCGACCGCGCGGCGGTGCGCCGCCGTCTGGAGCAGATCTCCGGCGGGGTGCTGCTGGTGCTGGGCATCCGCCTGGCGGTCGACGGCTGAGGCCGGCCGGGGCCGCGCGGCGGGCGCGGCCCCGGCCGGGACAGGGTCTTCGACGAGTCCTGTCGATATCAGGTCAGATGACCGAGTGGATCAGAATTGCAGAACCCATCTGTCGATGAAGCCCGTGTCGAACCGGGCGTTGTCGCTGACCCTGAGCTTCCATGTGCCGTTCGCCACCTCGGAGGAGGCGTCGACGGTGTAGGTACGGATCACATTGTCGCTGCTTCCCCCTTCGCCGTAGTTCTTGAGCCGGTAGGTGGAACCGTCGGGTGCGACCAGATCGATCCGGAGGTCACCGATCCAGGTGTGCTTGATGTCGACGTCGACGCTCAGGCCGGACGGCGCATTGCCGGAGACGCCGCTGACCGTGATCGGTGATTCCGTGGTGGAGTTGTCCGAGATCGGGTAGTTGGTGGCGTTCTCGAATCGCGGACCGGTCGGTGGCGGCGGCGGTGTCGTGCCGCCGCCACCGACGTTCAGCAGCCTGTTCGGCGATCCGGAGCCCGGGTTGCCCACGACTCCGTTGGTGGCCGTGCTGGTCAGCTGGCCGGCGACCTGCGCCGGGGTGGCGGAGGGGTTCTGTGCGAGGTAGAGGGCCGCGGCTCCGGTCACGTGCGGAGTGGCCATGGAGGTGCCGGAGATGGTGTTCGTGGCGGAATCGCTCCCGTTCCACGCCGAGGTGATGGACGAGCCCGGAGCGAAGAGGTCCAGGATGCTGCCGTAGTTGGAGTAGTTGGCCCGGGTGTCACTCCTGGTGGTCGCGCCGACGGTGATGGCCTCGGTCACGCGCGCAGGGGAGTAGTTGGAGGCGTTGGAGCTGTCGTTGCCCGCGGCCACGGCGTAGGTGACCCCGGAGGCAATGGAGTTGCGCACGGCTCGGTCCAGCGCGGCGTCGGGTCCACCGCCGAGACTCATGTTGGCCACCGCCGGCTTGACGGCGTGCTGCATCACCCAGTCGATGCCCGCGACGACCTGGGCGGTCGTTCCGACGCCCTGATTGTTGAGCACCCGCACCGCGACGACGTTGGCCTTCTTGGCGACGCCGTAGGAGGTTCCGGCCACCGTCGCGGCCACGTGAGTGCCGTGGCCGTTGCCGTCTTGCGCGGTGTTGTCGTTGTCGATCGCGTCGTAGCCGTACGAGGCGCGCCCGCCGAAGTCGCGGTGGGTGATGCGTACGCCGGTGTCGATGATGTACGCCGTGACGCCTTGGCCGGCCGAGTCCGGGTAGGTGTAACTGTTGTTCAGCGGAAGGGACTGCTGGTCGATACGGTCCAGGCCCCAGGAGGGCGGGTTGGGCTGCGTGGCGTTGATCGAGAAGATGTGGTTCGGTACGACCGAGTCCACGGCGGGGTCCGCGGCGAACTTCTTCGCCTGCTCCTCGGAGACCTCGACCGCATAGCCGTTCAGCGCGGCGCGGTATGTCCGGTTGATCTTGGCCCCGTATTTCCGGGCGAGTGCCTGGCCCTGCGTGGAATCGGCGTTCGGCACGTGGTCTTTGAGCATGACGATGTAGCTGCCCTTGACCTCGCCGGGGCCTCCGGCGCCCAGAATCTGCCCCTCCTTTCCGGCCGCCGCGGCGGCCGGAAGGGTGGAACCGATGCCTAGCGCGACTGCCGCCAGAGCGGCTGCGGTCGCACTGGCGAGTCTTCGCCAGGAATAACGCGTCCCTGCCATGTGAGGGTCCTCCTCGTCGGGTGGTGCGCAAGTGGGGGGGTGACCGCGTCCGGGCACGGCGGTGCCACGGCGCGGCGACTGGAGTGGTTCAGTGAGGCGGCCAGCGTGTCGAGATCGTGTCCATGACAAGCTGCCCGGCGGCTACGTACGCCGACGTGTGTGCCGGCGTGAGGCATGGGCGGCTCAGGCCCGACAGCCGTACACGGCTGTCACGCAGCGGGCATGAAGCGGCGGGGCATTGGGGGTATTCGCCTGAGGAGACCAGCCGTGTCAGCGGCCCCGCGCCCCGGGAGACCAGGGGCAAGCCGAGCAGGCAGAGCCCGGCGGTGATGGGATGTCACCGGATCAGCCCTTCTGCTGGAGGGCCGAGAGGCTCTTCTGCAGGTCCTCGCGGTTCATCACCGGCGAGAATTCGATCTCCGCGCCAAGCTCCTGGAAGAGCGGCTCCGCGATCGTCGGCATCTGGGAGCTGTCCTCCATGTTGAAGACGATGATGCAGGAGCGGCCGCCCTCGGTCGTCGTGAAGTAGGCGGCTTCCGGATTGAGCCGTTCCAGGACCGCCCCCATGATCTTCAGCAGCTTGCCGTTCCGGACAGCCTCGTTCGCGGCATGGGTTTCCAAGCGAGCCCTGATCAACATCCGCATCGCAGTCACTCCTCGCACCCACCGCGACCGGCGCGCTCCGGCCGCGCCCGCCGAGAGTCGTGGTGGCCTCCCGCTCAACCTCTCCGGCCGGGATCGGACTCGCAACATCTCCTCCGCCGGACGGGCGCGCGAGCGCTGCCGGGCGCTGGAAGACTGGGGTACGCAACCCTCGCCGCTGAGGAGTGAGACGTGATGACGAGTCCGTTCGACGACACCGCACCGCCTGCCCCGTTCACCACCGAGGACTATGCGGCCCGGATCGCGCGTGCCGCCGAAGCCGCCACCGCTGCCGGGCTCGCCGGGCTGCTCGTCGCACCCGGCCCGGATCTGGTGTATCTGACGGGGTACCAGCCGACGGCCATCACCGAGCGCCTCACCGCGCTCGTGATCGTGCCCGGCCAGGAGCCGGTACTCATCGTGCCGACCCTCGAGCGGCCGGACGCGGAGGAGGCCGCGGGCGCGGACGCCCTCACCCTGCGCGACTGGACCGACGGCAAGGACCCGTACGCCCTGACCGCCGCGCTGCTCGACCCGAAGGGCCGCTTCGGCATCAGCGACAACGCATGGGCGATGCACCTGCTCGGCCTCCAGGAGACCCTGCCCGGCACCGCATACGTCTCGCTCACCGCCTCCCTGCCCATGCTGCGCGCCGTCAAGGACGAGCGGGAGCTGGCCCGGCTCGCCGCGGCCGGGGCCGCCGCCGACGCGGCGTACGAGGAGATACTGCGGGTGCGATTCGCCGGCCGCCGCGAGAGCGACATCGCCGCCGAACTCGCCCATCTGCTGACCCAGCTGGGGCATTCACAGGTGGACTTCACGGTCGTCGGCTCCGGCCCCAACGGCGCCAACCCGCATCACGAGGCGGGGGACCGGGTCATCCGGCCCGGCGACATGGTCGTCCTCGACTTCGGCGGCCTCAAGCACGGCTACGGCTCCGACACCTCCCGTACGGTGCACGTCGGCGAGCCCACCGCCGAGGAGCAGGCCGTCCACGACATCGTCCGCCAGGCGCAGCAGGCGGCGTTCGAGGCGGTACGGCCCGGCGTCGCCTGCCAGCAGATCGACCGCGTGGCCCGCGCCGTCATCACCGACGCGGGGTACGGGGAGCGGTTCATCCACCGCACGGGGCACGGCATCGGCGTCACCACGCACGAACCGCCCTACATGATCGAGGGCGAGGAGCAGCCCCTCGTGCCGGGCATGTGCTTCTCCATCGAGCCGGGCATCTACCTGCCCGGCCGGTTCGGGGTCCGCATCGAGGACATCGTCACGGTCACGCAGGACGGCGGCCGCCGGTTCAACAACACCGCGCGCGAACTCGCCGTCGTCGACTAGGACTTGTCCGGTCGGTCATGTGACTGTCCGGTGGCGGGTTCGCGGGTCCAGGACCGGGCGACCACCGGGTGCGGACCGGGGTGGGAGCGGCTGCGCCATGTGATGAGCCCCTGCCCCGCCGTGACCTCGCAAGACCTGGATGGAAGGGGCTTCGCTGGGCAGACACGCCTAAAATGGATCAGGAGCAAGTAAGGTCTGTCACCGGTTCCGCCAGTGGAGGCGGCGTGCACTGGACCTCGATCCCCAGGGCGCTCTTCCGGACGACCGCGGGCGCCGCGGCCATCGCCGTGCGGACGCCATCGGTCCTGTTCAAGCGGCTGCCCCGTCCGGTGTCGGACGCCCGGCGGGTGTGGCAGGTCCCCGGCGGCCTGCTGATCGAGGTACGCCACCTGGGCCGGCCCGGCACCGGCGAGGCCGCGCGCGAACTGGAGACCGCGTTGCGCGGCGTGCCCGGGGTGACGCGGGCCGAGGTGAACGGGACGCTCGGCTGCGTTTACGTCGCCTGTGACACCACCGCGGATTGGGAACAGATCCCCACACTGGTCGCCAGGGCGGAGGCGGCAGCCGAAATGGCCGCCGAGGAGCATGCTCCTCCTGCCATCGGCTGGCCGGCGGCCCCGGAGCGGCAGCTCGGTGCGGCCGTCCGGCTCGGCGCGGGCCTGGCCGCGACGGGCGTGGCGATCGTCGCCCGGGCCGCCCGGGTCCCTGGCCTGCATCCGGCGGTGCCCACGCTGCTCCACCTGGTCGAGGCGACCCCGCGGGTGGGGCAGGCCCTCGCGTGCCGGCTCGGCGCCGCCGCGGACACCATCTGGTCTGCCGCCAACCTGCTCGTTTCGATGCTGACCTTCCGGCCGCTGGGACCGGCAGTCGCCGCCTTCCAGTCGTTCAGCCGGTACACGGAGGTCCGGACCCGCCGCTGGGCGTGGGAGGAGTGGGCGGTCCGGCTGGGGCGCCGCGACGGTGCGTACCGTCATGAGGCCACCCCCGCGTACCAGCGGCCGGCCCCGCTGCCGCCCGGGCTCGGGGAGCGATACGCCAGGGTGGCCGTGCCGACCACGCTCGCGGCGTACGGGCTCACCAGCGTCCTCACCCGCATCCATGGCCGCGGGCTCACCGTCTTGATGGCCGGTACGCCGAGGGCTCCGCAAGCGGGCCGGGAGTCCTTCGCCGCCGCGGTGGGGCGGGCGGCCTCCCGCCGTGGCGCTCTCGTCCTGTGGCCCGAGGCGCTGCGTCGTCTGGACAGGGTCGACACGGTGGTCCTCGACGCCCGGGTGCTGGCGGCCGGCACGTGGACGATCGAGGCAGTGATGCCGCTCACGCAGCAGTCGGCTGAAACGGATTGCCCGTCAGCATCCATGGTGGAGGCGGGGGATGAGGATGCCGCCGATGCCTCTACTGAGGGAGAGGACGTCGGCGAGCTCCACGCGCGGATTCACGAGACGCTCGAGGGATTCGACCCGTCGGAGCCCCGGGAGAAGGCCGGTTGGCAGCTGCGGCCGGTGGTGGACACGGCCGGTGAGCTGCCCCCGGCGGCGGCCGAGCAGGCCGCGGCGTGGGCGGGGCACGAGGCGCAGGTACTCCTGGTGAGTCGTCAGGGCCGTCCCGTCGCCGTCGCCAGCCTGGTGCCGGAGCTGCGGCCGATGGCGGAGCACCTGGTGCGGGCCGCTCGGGGATGTGGCCGGGTGGTGCTGGTGGGGGGACCGTTGGGGCTGAACCGCCGGCTGGGGGTGGACAAGGCCGTACCCGTGGGTGGCGCCCGCACGGCGGCATTCGTCCGGTCTCTGCAGGCGGACGGGCACGGGGTGGCCGTGGTCACGACCCGGACCCGGCGTGCCCTTGCCCGGGCGGATGTGGGCATCGGCGTGACCCTTCCCGGCTCAGGTCGGGTGCCCTGGGACGCGGACCTGGTAGGGCCGCCGGAGATCGCACACCTGCTGCTGGTGGCGATGGCGGAGGCCCAGCTGGTGAGCCTGCGCTGCGCCCGGACCGCTGTGGCCGGCGCCGTGCTCGGGGCCGGCACGGCCCTGATCGCCAGGACGCCCCGTGCGCTGCCGCGGGCCCGGCTGTTCTCCGACTGCGCGGCGCTCGCCGGCTGCACCATGGGCGAGTGGGCGGGGCATGCGCTGGGCAGGCGCCCGTCGCCGGTCCCCGTCCAGCGCACACCGTGGCATGCCATGACGGCGCGTCAGGTACTGGGTCGGCTGGGCACGTCGTTCAGGGGCCTTGACGCTGCCGAGGCCGGGCGGCGGCGGCAACTCACCGCCGGCGCCGAAGAACCCGCCGCGGCCTCCTTGCTCGCCAGGGTCGGCGAGGAGCTGGCCAACCCGCTGACTCCGGTGCTGGCCGCCGGCGGTGGCATTTCGGCGGGGCTCGGCTCTCCACTGGACGCGGTGCTCATCATCGGCGTCCTGGTCTTCAACGCGCTCATCGGCGGAACCCAGCACTTGGGGGCGGACCGCGCGGCCCGGCGGCTCCTCCAGGGGACCGCGACGCGGGTACGGCTGTGGCGGGGCGGCAGCGCCGCCGCGGACACCGCCGACCGGCTTGTGCCCGGTGACATCATCGAGCTGAACGCCGGCGACGAGGTCCCGGCCGACTGCCGGATACTGCGCGCCACGGGCCTGGAGGTCGACGAGTCCAGCCTCACCGGTGAGTCTCAGCCGGTGACCAAGTCTCCCGCGCCCACGGCCGCGCAGGCGGTGGCGGAGCGTCACTCGATGCTGTATCAGGGGACCGCGGTGGCGGCGGGCAGCGGCCTCGCCGCGGTCGTCGCCACCGGGTATGCCACGGAGGCCGGCAGCGCCGCGCGGGCCGCGCCGGAGGGTGGCCCTCCGCCGAGCGGCGTCGAGCGCCGGCTGAGCGGGCTGGGCCGTTGGTTCCTGCCGCTCTCCATCGCCTCGGGCGCTGTCCTCTTCGCCATCGAGGCAGCGCGCGGACGGCGGCTGGGGGCGGCGCTGGGATCCGCCGTCAGCCTCTGCGTCGCCGCCGTGCCCGAGGGGCTGCCCTTCGTGGCGACGGTCGCGGAACTGGCGGCGGCTCGGCGGCTGTCCGGCCGCAACACGCTGGTGCGCAGCCCTACCACGATCGAGGCGCTCGGCCGGGCCGACGTGCTGTGCTTCGACAAGACCGGCACCCTTACGGAAGGCAGAATCAGCCTCCAGTTGGTCTCCGACCTCCGCGACCGTCGACCGGTCGACGCGCTCACCCCCCAGTTGCAGCGGATCGTGAGGGCCGCAGCCCTCGCCGGACCGGCGGGCCCCGCCGCGAAGATGGCCCATCCGACGGATCGCGCGATCGCTGCCGCGGCCGAGCGGCTTCGCTCCGGGGGACCCTCCGGGGAGCCCGCCGAGGGCTGGGTGTGTGTGGCGGAGCTGCCGTTCGAACCCGGCCGCGGCTACCACGCCGTGCTCGGCCGGGACGGAGGAGCCCGGTTGATCCTCAAGGGGGCCCCCGAGGTCGTCCTGGCCCGTTGCGATCGGGTGCTGCGGGCCGGAGTCGAGCTGCCGTTCGAGGCCGACCTACGGGAGGAGACCCGCCGGGAGATCGATGAGCTCGCCCGACGTGGCCTGCGCGTCCTCGCGGTCGCCGAACGCACCGTCGGCAATGCCGACGTCGGCGAACGCACCGCCGGCGGGGCGCCCGCCGGCGAACAGGCCATCGGTGAACAGGCCATCGGTGAACAGGCCATCGGTGAACAGGCCATCGGTGAACAGGCCATCGGTGAACAGGCCACCGGTGAAGAACAGGAGCAGGAAGCCCACCCCGTCCTGGACGACTCCGCGGTCGACGAGCTGTGCCTGCTCGGCCTGCTCGGCCTGGCGGATCCCGTGCGCCCTACCGCTGCCGAGAGCGTTGCCCGGCTGGAGAAGGCCGGGGTGCAGATCGTGATGCTCACCGGCGACCACCCCAGCACCGCGGCGGCTATCGCCGGCGAGCTGCGCGTCGGTGACGGGGCGAGCACGATGACGGGCCCCGAACTGGACTCCCTGGACGATGCCGCCCTGGCCGAGGTACTGCCGGCGATCAAGGTTTTCGCCCGGGTCACCCCCGCCCACAAGGTCCGCATCGTCACGGCGCTGCGTGCGGCCGGCCGGGTGGTCGCCGTGACCGGCGACGGCGCCAACGACGCACCCGCGGTCCGCATCGCCGACGTCGGCATCGCCTTCGGCTCCCGGGCGACGCCCGCGGCCCGCGCCGCCGCCGACGTGGTGGTCACCGACGACCGGTTCGAGACCGTCGTCGACGCCATCGTCGAGGGCCGTGCCATGTGGTCCTCCGTACGCAAGGCCTTGGGCGTCCTGCTGGGCGGCAACCTCGGCGAGATCGCCTTCACCGTGGCGTCGGTGCTGCTCACCGGCCGCAGCGCACTGGGCGCGCGGCAGCTGCTGCTGGTCAACCTGCTCACCGACATGCTGCCGGCCGTGGCCATCGCCGCCCGTCCACCGGCGGGCAGTGCCGACAAGCTCCTGGCCGAGGGGCCCGAGACCTCACTCGGCACGGCGCTCACACGGGACATGCGGCTGCGGGCCGTCATCACCACGGCCGCCGTCTGCGCCGCCTGGTTCCTGGCCCGGTCAACGGGAACCCGGACCCATGCGGGGACCGTGGCGCTGGTCGCGCTGGTGGCATCCCAGCTGCTGCAGACCCTGACCGTCGCGGGCCGGGACCCGGTGGTGGCCGCCGCCGTCCTGGGATCGCTGGCGGTTCTCGCCCTGGTGGTCACCGTCCCCGGCCTGAGCTCCTTCTTCGGCAACCGGCCGCTGGGGCCCACAGGGTGGACGATCAGCCTGGCCGTGGCGGGAGGCTCCGTACTGCTGCCTCTCGCCTGGCAGTGGACCGCCGGACTTGTGTCTGGTGTTCACCGTCGGTTCGCACCGGAGGGTGCCGCTGCTTCGCCGTCGCGGGGGCACTCTTCGGCGCAGGAAGTCTCTGCCGATGCTTCCGGGTCCGTTCCTGTACCTGTGTGAGGTCCCCATGCCCCCTTCCTGTTCCTGGCCGCCGTGCTGTCCGAGATCGCTCTCGCGGTGCTCGAGGCGATGCTCGTCGAGCCGGCCAAGGCATTCGTGTCCGAGCTGGGCCGCCGCTCCGCGGACGGGCCGGCCTTCGCCTGATCCATTCCCGCCCGGTGGCCTGCCAGGCACCGTGGATCAGTCGGGGACCGCGAGCACGGCCGCCGACTCCGGCGGGATACGGACCAGGCCCTCGCCCGGCAGCGTTTCGCACGGCAGCCAGGCCGCGAGCACGTTCTCGTACTCCGCGCCGACCGGCACATCCACGTAGCGCTCCTGGGAGAGGCTGACCACGACCCGCACCCCGCCGCGGCGGACGACCGCCCATCGGTCCTTGGTGTCGTACGCGGCATCGACGGTGCCCAGGTCCGGGTCGGCCAGCTCGGGGCGGGCGCGGCGCAGCGCGATCAGCTCGCGGTACCAGGCGAGGAGCCGGGCGTGCGGCTCGTGCCTGGGCTCCGACCAGTCCAGACAGGACCGGTCGCGAGTGGCGGGGTGCTGGGGGTCGGGTATGTCGGAGGCGGACCAGCCGTGGCGGGCGAATTCCCGGCGGCGGCCGGAGCGCACCGCCTCGGCCAGTTCCGGATCCGTGTGGTCGGTGAAGAACTGCCAGGGTGTGCCCGCGCCCCACTCCTCACCCATGAACAGCATCGGGGTGAAGGGGGAGGTGAGGACCAGGGCCGCGGCGCACGCGAGCAGGCCGGGGGAGAGGGACGCGGAGAGCCGGTCGCCCACGGCGCGGTTGCCGATCTGATCGTGGGTCTGGGAGTAGGCCAGGAGCCGGTGCCCGGACGCGGTCCGCGGGTCCAGGGGACGGCCATGGGTGCGGCCGCGGAAGCTGGAGAACGTGCCGTCGTGGAAGAACCCGCCGGTCAGGGTCTTGGCCAGGGCGGCGAGCGGGTCGCGGGCGAAGTCGGCGTAGTAGCCCTGGGACTCGCCGGTGAGGGCAGCGTGCAGGGCGTGATGGAAGTCGTCGTTCCATTGGGCGTGCAGGCCGAGGCCGCCCGCCTCCCGCGCGGTGGTGGTGCGCGGGTCGTTGCGGTCGGACTCCGCGACCAGGAACAGCGGGCGTCCGGTCTCCGTGGACAGCCTGTCCACGGCGGCGGAGAGCTCTTCGAGGAAGTGCCGGGCCCGGGAGTCGTGCAGGGCGTGTATGGCGTCGAGCCGCAGCCCGTCCAGCCGGTAGTCCCGCAGCCAGCTGACGGCGCTGCCGATCAGATACCCGCGGACCTCGTCCGAGCCCGGGGCGTCGAGATTGACGGCCGCGCCCCAGGGAGTGTGGTGGGTGTCGGTGAAGTACGGCCCGTACGCGGGCAGGTGATTGCCGGACGGGCCGAGGTGGTTGTGCACGACGTCCAGGACCACGCCCAGACTGTGGGCGTGCGCCGCGTCGACGAATCGTTTGAGCCCCTCGGGGCCGCCGTACGGCTCGTGCACCGCCCACAGGGACACCCCCTCGTACCCCCAGCCATGCCTGCCGGGGAACGGGCACACCGGCATCAGCTCGACATGGGTGACGCCCAACGCGGCGAGATGGCCGAGGCGTTCGGCGGCCGCGTCGAAGGTGCCCTCGCGCGTGAAGGTGCCGATGTGCAGCTCGTACAGCACCGCTCCCTGCAGCGGCCTGCCGTACCAGGCGTTCCGCCAGTCGAAGCGCTGGTGTTCCACGACGGCGCTGAGCCCGTCGGGGCCGTCCGGCTGGCGACGGGACCGCGGGTCGGGCAGGACGGGGCCGCCGTCCAGCGAGAAGCCGTACCGGTTGCCGTCCGCGGCGGGCGCCTCGGCCCGCCACCAGCCCGCGCGTACGGGGTCGCGCTCCATGCGGCGCGTACGGCCTTCCGTATGGAGCGCGACGCGTCGGGCGTCAGGCGCCCACACCTCGAACAGCACTGGCGGCTCCTTCTCGTCCGGGGTGCCTCCATGCTGCGCGATACGGGCGCTGGGCGCATCAGCGCATCCCGCGCGCACCGGCGCTCGACCTGCGGATCAGCGCCCGAAGCGGTGATGTCCCGGTGCGCCGGGCGACGGGCTCGGCAACGTTGCGTACCCGGTCGGCTCCTGCTGGTTTGCTGCCTGGTCGCTCCCCGTGCGTGGGGCCGCGCCCGGAGAGAGCATGGAGGCATGGCGAGGAAAGGTTCCGTCGGCAGCAGGGCCCGGCAGGTGGCGCTGACCGCGCTCAGAGAGGCTCTGGAGCGCGGCGAGCTACCCGTTGAGGCTCCCGAACTGGTGCAAGGTGACGACGGCGAGTTCTGGGTCGGGCCCGACGGCAAGGTGTACGTGCTTCTGGCGCGCGGCCCGGCGCGCGAGAGAGCCCGCCGGCAGCGGGTATCCGCGGTCCAGCTGGTCGTCGACCGCTGCGGTCCCCCGGTGGGCGAGGAGCTCCGGGCAGTGGACTGGCCCGAGCGCGCCCCGTGGACCGACGATCAGTCGAGGCTGTGCCACTGGCAGGCGGCGGACGGTAGCTGGCTGGTCATCGACGAACTCTGAGAGTTTTGGGGGGTGGGCGCGGTGCGTCAGATACGCACCAGCAGCGCTACCGGCCGCGCCGCGCACAGCTCGCTGAGCCGCACCGTTCCCTCGTGTACAGCGCCCCCGGTGCCCTCGTAGCCCCCGTCAGGGCCCGCCAGCAGGTCCCTCCAGCGGCCCTCCGGGAGAGCAAGCTCCGTGTCGCCCCAGCCGCCCGCCTGCTCCAGCCGCCGCGACAGCCGTGTGACCGCCGTGACCACCCGGCCCCCGCGGGCGAAGGCGACGCAGTGGCCGGCCGCCGCGCCCCGCGCCCCCAGGGGCTCGTACGTGCCCAGCGCACCGAACCAGTCCGGATGCTCGCGCCGCAGCCGCAGCGTGACGGACGTCAGCCGCAGTTTCTCCTCCGACAGGCCGCGCGGGATGCCTCCCTCGTCCAGCGAGGACAGGATGTCCGGCCGGAAGCGTGCCGGCCGCCGGTTGTCCGGGTCGACGAGGGCCGCGTACTCCCGCTCCGTGCCCTGGTAGAGGTCCGGGACCCCGGGCATGGTCAGGTGCAACAGGGCCGCGCCGAGGACGTTCGCCCGGGCGTACGCGTCGAGCGAGCGCCGGAAGACGGCCAGTGAGTACATCGGCGGACCGCACGGCCCGCCCTCGACGAAAGCCGTCACCGCCGCCTCGTACTCCGGGTCGCCCTCGGTCCAGGAGGTGCTCAGCCCGGCCTCCCGAACCGACTTCACCACCGCCGGCACGAGACGCTCCCGCGGTGTGCCGTCACCGTGCGGTAGCCCGAGTCCGAAGGCCGCCTGCCAGGCGGTCCAGGCGACGTGCTGGTCGGGAGCGCGCGCAGCAGGGGGCGTAGAGACATCCGTTCCATCGGCGCCTGTGCTTCCGCCGGGCTGCGTCTCCTTCGTCAGCCGCTCCAGCAGCTCGGCCCACTCGCGCGGGGCCTCGGACAACAGCGCGATCCGGGCCCGTACGTCACCGCTGCGCTTCGTGTCGTGCGTGGACAGCACCGTGCCGCTGTGCGGCCAGTCGCGCTGCAGCCGGGCGCAGAAGGCGTGGAAGTCGTCCGCGGACACCGCCGGGCAGCCCGGCTCGCCCCCGACCTCCCCGGCCGACAGCAGCGGCGCGTAACGGTAGAACGCCATGTCCTCGACCGACTTGGCGCGCAGCGCAGAGGAGGTCTGGGCGAAGCGCGAACAGAACGCGACGTGATCCTGCGTCACCCCGAGCCGGCCCAGGGCCAGGTCCCGTACGACGTCCACCGCGTCCGCCTCTTCGGGCACGGTGAAGGCATCCCGTGCCTTCTCCGCCGCCTCCCGCAGCATCTCCGCGTCCCCGTCCGGCAGCGGGCCGCCCGCGACCGCGTACGGGCGGTAGACCGGGATCCGGACGAGCAGTTCGCGGATCGCGGTGCGCAGTGCCCAGGGCGCGTGGTCGCGGAGAGCGGGCGTGGCCGCGCAGACACGGGCGGCCGTCCGGCCGAGGACCGCCACCTCAGCGGCCAGTTCCCGGGTGACCACTCGGTACGCCGCCCGGCGCACGGTGGCCTGCCACGCGCCCCCTCGGTCGGGCGGCTGTCCGGTGAACTCCTGGTAACCACGGACGAGTTCAGCCGCCCCGTCGGGGTCGACGAACAGGCCGTCGACGCGCCGCAGCGCGTCATACCCCGTGGTGCCCGCGACCGGCCAGTGGGCGGGCAGCCGCTCCTCTCCGGTCAGAATCTTCTCCACGACCGTCCAGCGGCCGCCGGTGGCCCGGTCGAGCCGGTGCAGATACGCCCCGGGGTCGGCGAGCCCATCCGGGTGGTCGATCCGCAAGCCGTCCACGACACCCTCGCGCAGCAGCCGCAGCACCTTGGCATGGGTCGCCTCGAACACCTCCGGGTCCTGCACCCGCACCCCGATCAGGCCGGAGATGGTGAAAAAGCGCCGGTAGTTCAGCTCCGTGCGGGCCAGCCGCCACCAGCCGAGCCGGTACCACTGCGCATCCAGCAGCTCCGGCAACGGCAGATGACCGGTGCCGGGCCGGACGGGGAACTCGTGGTCGTAGTAGCGCAGCACATCTCCGTCGCGATCGATGTGGCACAGCTCGTCGCCGAGCCGCCCGCCGAGGACGGGCAGCAGCACGCGGCCGCCGTGCCCCGCCGTGGGGTCCGCGGCCCAGTCGATGTCGAACCAGCGCGCGTAAGGAGACTCCGGCCCGTCGCGCAGCACCTCCCACAGCGGCCGGTTCAGCCGCTCCGGTGCCGGCACCGCCATATGGTTCGGCACGATGTCGACCACCAGGCCGAGCCCATGCGCCCGGGCGGTACGGGACAGCGCGCGCAGCCCGTCCTCGCCGCCCAGTTCCGCCCGTACGGCCTGGTGGTCCACCACGTCGTAGCCGTGTGCCGAGCCGGGGACGGCCTCCAGCACGGGCGACAGATGCAGATGCGAGACCCCGAGCGAGGCGATGTACGGGACCGCCTCCGCTGCCGCGGAGAAGGGAAAGTCCGGTTGCAGTTGGAGCCGGTAGGTGGCGGTCGGCGGCGTGAAGGACGGTTGCGGGAGCTCGGCGGTCGGCTCAGGCGTCATAGACACCTACGTACCCCGCCCAGCGACATGTGCCGCCGGGCGGAGCATCTGAGTGGCCGACGCCAGTGGCTAAGCCGGGCGCTGCAGTACCGTCAGGCTGCGGTCGATCAGGGTGAGGCGGTCGCCCGCCTTCACCCGGCGCCCGGTGCCCGGCTCTACGCCCTCCGAGAGCGAGGTGTCCACCACCACCTGCCACTGCCGCCCGTGGTTGACCGGCACCACGAAGTCCAGCGCCCGGTCGCTGGCGTTGAACATCAGCAGGAACGAGTCGTCCGAGATGCGCTCGCCGCGCGGTCCCGGCTCGGAGATGGCCTGGCCGTTGAGGAAGACGGTCAGCGACTTCGCCCAGGCGGCCTGCCAGTCGCGCTGGGTCATCTCCTCGCCTTCCGGGGTGAACCACGCGATGTCCGACAGCTCGTCGTGTGTGCCCTCCATCGGTCTGCCGTGGAAGAAGCGGCGGCGCCGGAAGACCGGGTGGTCGCGCCGCAGCCAGACCATCGACCGGGTGAACTCCAGCAGCCTGCGGTCCTCGTCCGGCCCGGGCCAGTGCACCCAGGACAGCTCGTTGTCCTGGCAGTACGCGTTGTTGTTGCCGTGCTGCGTACGGCCGAACTCGTCGCCGTGGCTGAGCATCGGCACGCCCAGGGAGAGCATCAGCGTCGCGATGAAGTTCCGCTGCTGCCGTGCGCGCAGCGACAGCACTCCGAGGTCGTCGCTCGGCCCCTCCGCCCCGCAGTTCCAGGACCGGTTGTAGTTCTCGCCGTCCCGGTTGCCCTCGCCGTTGGCCTCGTTGTGCTTGTGGTCGTAACTCACCAGATCGTGCAGCGTGAAGCCGTCGTGGCAGGTCACGAAGTTCACCGAGGCGAGCGGCCGCCGGCCGTCGTCCTGGTAGAGGTCGGAGGATCCGGTGAGCCGGGAGGCGAACTCGGCGAGCGTGCGAGGCTCGCCCCGCCACAGATCCCGCACCGTGTCCCGGTACATGCCGTTCCACTCCGACCACAGCGGCGGGAAGTTCCCCACCTGGTAGCCGCCTTCCCCCACGTCCCACGGCTCGGCGATCAGCTTCACCTGGCTGACGACCGGGTCCTGCTGCACCAGGTCGAAGAACGACGACAGCCGGTCCACCTCGTGGAACTGACGGGCCAAGGTCGCCGCCAGGTCGAACCGGAAGCCGTCCACATGCATCTCGGTCACCCAGTACCGCAGCGAGTCCATGATCAGCTGGAGCACGTGCGGGCTGCGCATCAGCAGCGAGTTCCCGGTGCCGGTGGTGTCCATGTAGTACCGCTGGTCCTCGGCGAGCCGGTAGTACGAGGCGTTGTCGATGCCGCGGAAGGACAGCGTCGGCCCGAGGTGGTTTCCCTCGGCCGTGTGGTTGTAGACCACGTCGAGGATGACCTCGATGCCCGCCTGGTGCAGCGCCCGTACGGCCGATTTGAACTCCAGGACCTGCTGGCCGCGGTCGCCCCAGGAGGCGTAGGCGTTGTGCGGGGCGAAGAAGCCGATGGTGTTGTAGCCCCAGTAGTTGGCCATTCCGGCGTCGACCAGCCGGTGGTCGTGCACGAACTGGTGTACGGGCATCAGCTCCAGTGCCGTCACCCCGAGCTCGGTCAGATGCTCGATGATCGCGGGCTGGGCGAGTGCCGCGTAGGTGCCGCGCAGCTCCTCCGGCAGCGCTGGATGCAACATGGTCAGGCCCTTGACATGGGCCTCGTACAGCACGGTGCGGTGGTAGTCGGTCCGCGGCGGCCGGTCGTCGCCCCAGTCGAAGTACGGGTTGACCACCACGGACGCCATCGTGTGGGGCGCCGAGTCGAGGTCGTTGCGGTCACCCGGCCGGCCGAAGTGGTAGCCGTAGACCGCCTCGCTCCAGTCGATCGTGCCGCTGATGGCCTTGGCGTACGGGTCGAGCAGCAGCTTGGCGGAGTTGCAGCGGTGCCCGTTCGCCGGATCGTACGGGCCGTGCACCCGGAAGCCGTAGCGCTGGCCGGGCATGATGCCCGGCAGGTACGCGTGTCGCACGAACGCGTCAGACTCGCGCAGCTCCACCGCCGTCTCCGAGCCGTCGTCGTGCAGCAGGCACAGCTCGATGCGCTGGGCTGCTTCGGAGAACACCGCGAAGTTGGTACCGGCGCCGTCGTAGGTGGCGCCAAGGGGGTACGCCTGTCCCGGCCAGACCTGCATGATGTCGACTCTTCCATTTCTGATCCGGGCTCCGCGAGATGGCGATTCCCCGGTCGAACAGGAATCCTTGCCCAAGCCGCGCAGTTGTGGGGCACTTTCGTCAGATCTTCCTCGAAAGAGGGGCAACCTCCTACGACTCGGGCTCGTCCTACCGGGTGACCGATGCATACGCCGTATGCAGCCAGCAGGGGAGCTGGGGAAGCAGGGGGAGCATTGTGCGCAGGATGATGCACCGCCACCTGGGCAAGGTGGTGGCGGGTGCGGCCATCGCGGTGACAGGGACCGCGGTGATGATCGGAGTGACGCTGCCGCGGGACGCCGGTGCCGCGGACGGACCCGGCGCGCGCGCCGGAGCCCAGGGCCAGGCGTCAGGACAGGGGCAGGGGGACGGCCAGGCGGAGCAGCAGCCCGGCGTCGTCGAGCAGGACGCCCCTGCGGGCGAGCAGGGAACGGGCCGCGACGCGCTGACCGATGACGAGCTGCAGCGCGCGGAGCGGTTGGCGCTGAACCCGGGGCTGCGCTCCGCGGCCGAGAACGTCAGGGGGCGTACGGGACCGCAGTGGCTCAGCACGGACCTCGCGGAGCTGCGGCCCTCGGAGGTCGACGACACCTCTCCGCCGCGCCGCGCCGAGGTCTCGTACTACGACTACGAGCACGACACGCTCGTCATCAAGACCGTCAATCTGTCGACCGGCAAGGTCGAGGAGACCGGCACCCGGCACGGTGAGCAGCCGCCGCCGACCCGGGCCGAGGCGGCGGAAGCCGTCCGCGTACTGCTGGGCAGCCCGCTCAGCGACGGGCTGAAGCAGGACTACCGCGACGCCACCGGCAAGGCGCTCAACGACCCCGGCCAGCTGGAGACCACCGGCATGATCTACCGGGTCGACGAGGAGAACAGCGGACCGGCCGGACTGCGCGAGTGCGGCAAGCACCGCTGCGTACGGCTGTTCCCCAAGGTCAAGAACGGCCCCTGGATCGACACCCGGCAGCTGGTCGTCGACCTGAGCGCCCGCACCGTGGGCCGCATCCACTAGTCCCCAGACGCGACACGCGACCAACGCGACACGCGACAGACTCGACAGACGCGAGAAAGCGGAGTCATCACCCATGCGTGAAGGAACCATCAGCCGTGCCCGTACGCGGGTGTCGGCGGCCGTCGCCGCGGCGGTGCTGGTCGGCGGCGCGGCAGCCGCGGCGGGCCCGGCAGGGGCGGCCCATGCGGCGCCCAGGGCTCCCCAGGCGCCGGCGGCTGCCGCGGACTGCAGCGCCGGCTCCCGGATCGAGCAGACGCTCTCCGGCGGCACCACCTGGCGGATGTGCTGGCACTACGAGAGCAAGGCCGGTCTGGTCCTGGACAAGGTCAGCTACCAGCCGAAGGGCGAGGCACGCCCGATACCCGTGCTCACCACCGCCAAGCTCGCCCAGATCCATGTGCCGTACGACAACGGGTCGGCCGAGTACGACGACCTCACCAGCGCCGGCTTCGGTGAGGGCGTGCAGAACCTCGGCCCCCAGGAATGCCCCGGCGGCACCCTCAAGAAGGTCGCACTGCCGCACATGACCGCGGTCAACGGCCTGTGCACCACCACCCGCGCCCGCGGGCACGCCTACCGCGCCGCCTCTGACACGAGCGACAAGGTGTGGTCCGCCCAGGGCAAGGACATGCTCGTCTACAGCGTCAACAAGGTCGGCTGGTACGAGTACATCACCGAGTGGCGGTTCTCCGACGACGGCACGATCTCCGCCCAGGCCGGCGCGACCGGCAATCTCTCCCCCTTCGACTACGACTCCTCCGACGGCCGGGGCTGGCCGATCGGCAAGGGCGCCCGGAGCTACGCCGTCAGCCACAGCCACAACGTCTTCTGGCGGCTCAACTTCGGCCTCGACGGCTCGCCGAACGCCAAGGTGCAGCAGTTCGACGCGGCCACCACCACCCGCCCGGGCCAGACCCCGACGACGAAGACCACGCGTACCGACGTCACCAAGGAACTGGCGGGTGACACCGCTGCGCAGCGCTGGTGGCGAGTGGTGAGCACCGCGGGCAGGAACAAGGACAACCACCCGCGGTCGTACGAGATCGTCCTCGGCCGCACCGACAAGTACTCCGGCCGGCCCTACACCAGGCACGACGTCTACTTCACCGAGTTCGACAAGTGCCAGCAGTACGCGAGTCACAACCGCAGCTGCCCCGGCACCAGCGTGGACAAGTGGGTGAACGGCCAGACGCTCAAGCACCCGGTCGTCTGGGTCAACGTCGGCTTCCACCACGTGGCGCGCGACGAGGACCAGGCGCCGATGCCCGTCCACTGGCAGGGCTTCCAGCTCGCGCCGCGCGATGTGACCGCCATGAATCCCCTCACCCCGGCGGAACTTGCCGGTCAGAACGGACAACCGACTGGCCAGTGAGGGCAGTTGATGTTCACCCGGTGCATTTTTCCGGGTGAACATTCCCAGACCCCCTGGTTCAGCGTGCACCGCCTCCCGCCCTCGCAGTACCCTTCCTTGATCGAACGGCCCGGGGCGGAAGGCGGTACACAAGTGAGCTCGGGCGGGCTGGAGCTGCCCCCTGGTGACGGAGGTCACGAGGGCGGCGCCACAGAGGTCCCACCCGGCGCGGTGTCCCTGGCGCGGCCGATGGAGATCGGAGCAGAACTGGACTGGGGCGCCGACGCGTGGGCCGAGGTGCGCACCCGCGCCCGACGGGCCGGACGGGCCTACATCTGGCTGAACCTCGTCGAGCAGCGGCTGCGTGCGGTCGTCGCCGCGGTGCTCAGCCCCATCTACGAGCCGGTGCACGGCGATGAGTGGGTGGTGGCCGCGGCCGGGCCGGCCGGGCAGGAGTGGGTACAACGGGCCGTCGCCGTACGCGAGGTCAGCCGGCGCAAGGGGTATCTGCTCGACCCCGCCGACGACAATGTGCTGAGCTTTCTCACGCTGCCGCAACTGCGCGAGCTGATAGTGCAGCACTGGCCGTGCTTCGAGCCGTATCTCGACGACCGCCGGGAACTCGAACTCGCCCTGGACGAGCTGGAGGTGGCCCGTAACATCGTCTCGCGGAACCGGGCGCTGTCCCAGACGGTCCTCGCCCAGGCCGAGCGCGCCTCGGCCCGGTTGCTGGAGATCCTCGGCACCGGCGCCGCCACGCCGTCGGCCGACCGGCTGCCGGTCGACGCGGTGGAGGACCTCGTGGGGGACCGGTACGCGGACGTTGTGGGCATTCACACCGACCGCGTACGGCTACAGCGGCAGCTGCCGGCCGAGGACCTTTTCGGCGGCGCCCGGCGCCTCGACGCGATCGGCATAGGCCTGAACCTGCTGGTGCAGAACTACTCGGGGCGGCGGCTCGTGCGGCTGATCGAATCCGGCTGCCGGACCCGGCTGCTCTTCCTCAACCCGGCGAGCAGCGCGGTGCGCCGCCGCGAGCGCGAACTCGGCCTGAAGAAAGGCGAGCTGAGCCGCTCCGTCGAGATGAACATCATGCACGTGCGGCGGGTCCGGGCACGGCTGCGGGACACCGGCGGCTTTGAGATCCGGGTCTTCGACGAGACGCCGCGCTTCACCGCCTACCTGGTCAACGGGGACGGCGCGGACGGGCTGGCCGTGGTCCAGTCGTATCTGCGGCGGGCGCGGGGCATGGAAGCCCCGGTGCTGGTGCTGCGCGCCGGTGGCCGGGATGTGGTGCAGGAACGCGACAAGGACGCTGAAGGCGGCCTCTTCCAGACCTATCGGGAGGAATTCGAGAGCGTGTGGGCGGACTCCCGGGCCGTGTCCTGACCGCATGCGGCGGGCAGCCGTCGGCCGGCGGTGGATCGACTGTCAGTGGTGCATGGGAAGGTGAAGTGCACACCGGGGGGAAAGCACCATGAATGAGGGGGGCCGCCGTATGAGCTGGCACCGGAAGCTGCTGGTCGGCTTCGACCTGGAGACGACGGGCACCGACATCCAGGCCGATCGCATCGTCACCGCGGCACTGGTCAGGCTGGAGCCGGATGCAGGGGTCTCGCAGGAGCGGACCTGGCTGCTCGACCCCGGAGTGGTCATTCCGGAACAGGCTGCGGCGATCCACGGCATCTCGACGGATCGCGCCCGCAGATACGGGCTTCCCGCCGCTCCCACGATCGAGGAGATCACCCAGGCCGTCGCGCAGGTGCTCCGTACCGGTACACCGCTGGTGGTCATGAACGCGCGGTACGACCTCTCCCTCCTCGACCGCGAGTGCCGGCGGTACGGCATCGAGCCGCTGTCGGAGCGGTTGGGCGCCACGCCGTATCCCGTCATCGACCCCTTGGTCCTGGACAAGCACGTCGACCGGTACCGGAAGGGGAGGCGCACTCTCCAGGCGCTGTGCGCCCACTATCGGGTGCCTCTCGAGGGGGCCCACGACGCACGGGCCGACGCGGTGGCCGCGGTGCGCGTGGCTCGGCGGATAGGTGAGGAGCACCCCGCGGTCGGGGCCGTACCGCTGGCGGAGCTGAGCGACATCCAAGTGCGGGCGGCAGCCGAGCAGTCGGCCTCTCTGCAGAGCTATCTCCGGCGTACGTCCGACCCGTCGGCGTACATTGAGCCTGCCTGGCCGGTGATCCCCGCACAGAGGCTGACAGCGGAACCGGCTTCCGAGGGCACGTGAGCGGCCACCGCCGGACGGCAGTTGGCCGCTGGGGCACCCTGCCGTCCTGAGCCCGCCGAAGGACGGCCGTTCAGAAGGTGTGCCAGCGCACCGTGGGATCGTCCTGTCGCAGGGACGCGATCCGGCGGCGGAACTCGGCGAGGGCTGCCGGATTGGCGGGTGCGTGCTGGGCCACCCAGGCGCAGCTCGCGATTTCGCGGGCGCCGCGCAGGACCGCGCACCCCTCCCAGTCCCGTACATCCCAGCCGTAGGCCGCGGTGAATGCGGCGTACTCCCCTTCGGGCAGGCCGTAGCGGTCCTGGGTCAGCGCCATCACCACCAGGTCGTGCTCGCGCAGGTCGTGCGAGAACGTCTCCAGATCGACGAGCAGCGGCCCGCGCGGGCCGATATGGACGTTGCGCGGCAGCGCGTCGCCGTGGATGGGTCCGGGCGGCAGCTGCGGCACGAGCTTCGCGGCGGCCGTTGCGAATTCCTTCCGCCGCCCGCGCAGAAACGCGGCGTCGGCCGGGTCGATCGCGTCGCCGGCGAGCCGCAGCCACCGGTCGACACCACCCAGCAACTCACGCCGTGGCAGCGGGAATGGCGGCGCGGGCAGCGCGTGGACGAGCCGCAGCAGCTCGGCCAGGTCACGGGCGCCGGCGGGCCGAACCGGCTCCGGAAGCCGCTGCCAGACGGTCACCGGATGCCCGTCCACCAGCCGTGCCTCCGGCTCGGCGGGCTGTACCGCGGGGACACCCTGCTCGGCGAGCCAGGCCGCGATGCGCAGTTCGCGGCGTACGCGCTCCAGCAGCTCGGGGCTGCGGCCGATACGGACGACGGGGCCGCGGGTGCCGAGGGCGAAGACGGCGTTCTCGCCGAGCGCGAGCAGCCGGGCATCGGCCTCCTCGGCCGGGTGCCCGGCGGCGGCGAGCACTCGCCGCGCCCGCTCCTGCGTGAACCCCTCACCTGCCGTGCTGCCCCGCACACCCACCTCCGTGCTCCTCACCCGCGTCTGAGCAGTCAGTCTCTCAGCCGGTCCCGGCCTGCGGCCCCTGCAGTCCGGTGAGGCCGCGCCTGCCCGGCCGCGTCCGGCGCAAGGAGTTCCGGCCGGTCCCGCGCGTCGACGCGGGCATTCTGCGCATCGAGCGCAGGCCGCGACCTCTGCTGCCGCGGGACGTGCTCGCTGGCTACGAGCAGCTGGTGGCGCTCGGCTTCCCGGGCGTCGGTGGGGCGCTGTACGCTTCGCTGCGCCGTGCGTACGGCGCCCGCGGGCTCGACGCGGCCTTCCGCGTCGCCCGGCTGGACCGGACGGCGGTCGTCGCCCAGGCGACCCCGGATCAGTGGCTCACTCTGGTCTCATACCTCATCCAGCGCACGTCCGCACCTGCTCCGCACCAGAGGCTCGGTGCCGGGGCCTGAGACTGCCATCGACTCAGGCACAAAGGCAGACCGTTACCCCAGGTCAAAGGTTGCACGGGACGAATCTTGTACTTCAGGTGACGACATTCCTAACGTCAGGTAAATCAGTCTTTCCTCACCGGAAGTTGGCCATGCCCAAGGACATACCGCCCCTTGCCGAGGTGCGCCGCAGGACCGAGAAGAAGCGTGACGCCTGGTGGACCGTGCTGCTCGTGGATCCGGTCGCCACCCCTCTTGTCCGCTGGACGGCGAAGTGGACGCGCATCACTCCGAACCAGATCACCTGGTTCGCGCTCCTCCTCGGCCTCGGTGCCGCCGGCTGCTTCGCGGTGGGCGGTTGGGGCTGGCTGCTGACCGGCGCCGCGCTGTACCACGCGAGCTTCATCCTCGACTGTATGGACGGCAAGCTCGCGCGGCTCACCGGCACTGGCTCGGTCTTCGGCGCCTGGCTGGACTATGTCTTCGACCGGATGCGTGTGCTGGCCTGCGCCGTGACGCTGATGGGTGGTCAGTACGCCCGGACCGGCGAGGTCGGCTATCTGTGGCTGGCGCTCGTCGTCGTCTTCCTCGACATGCTCCGCTACGTCGACGCCCTGCAGATCTTCAAGATCCGGCATGGGATGCGCAAGCAGATCAAGGCGCGGGCCCGCGAGGCGCGGCGCGCGGAGGACGAGCGAGAACTCGCCTTCATGGAGGACCTTCTGAGGGAGAACCCTGAAGCCGACCTCCAGCAGGAGGAGACCGTGGCGGAGGCAGTGGGTGCGCAGGAGCCGCAACCACAAGGCGTTGCCGCGGTCGTCGATCTGCATCAGGAGTTCCGGCACCGCTTCCCCTGGTACCTCCGCGTCCGCTCCTTCCTGCTGCGTCACCGCATCCGTACGCATCTGGTGAGCGGCATCGAGTTCCAGATGGCCGTGTTCATCGTCGCCCCGGCGGTCGACGCCGTGGCCCGGGTGACCGTCGGAGCGGCCGCTTTGTTGCTGGTTTTCGAGCTGGCCATCATCTACAAACTTCTGCTGTCCACACGGGACTTCACGCGCACGCTCGAATCGTTCGAGAAGGCGAAGGCGGCCTGAAGCGGCGACTGCGGCGAAGGCCGGGAGCCCAGGGGCTAGTGCCAAGGCCGTGAAGTTTGCGGCTGGGCTGGGTTGTCAAGGGCTGGCGGCCGCGAGGATTTCGATGCTGGTGGTGGCTTTGTAGCTGGTCCGGTCGATGCGGGAGCCTCGGGCCTGGTATTTGGATATGGCGCGTTTGACGATCCGGGGACTGATCCGCAGGCGCCGTGCGGGCAGCAGGCCGGCCAGGACATGTCGGCCGATCGTGCCGGCCAAGTCGATGACAGTGTCGGCGATGACGCCCGCGGCCAGGATGATCTGGTCGCGGGCGGCCTGCCAGGCGATGGTGAAGCCGGCCCGGTCCGGATCGGTGCCGGGCCGGGTGCTGGTTGCATCCGCCATGGCCGTCCGTAGCAGCTGGTAGACCACCAGCAGCGCGTAGATCTCCTGCTC
Source organism: Streptomyces sp. HSS9-12 (assembly GCF_054963655.1). Classification (NCBI taxonomy): domain Bacteria; kingdom Bacillati; phylum Actinomycetota; class Actinomycetes; order Kitasatosporales; family Streptomycetaceae; genus Streptomyces; species Streptomyces sp. HSS9-12. The sequence continues at coordinate 162,113 of NZ_JBUEGC010000002.1, forward strand.
GACGCCTTCGGGGGTGCGGGCCCGCAGGACGCGGCCCCCCAGCATGGTCGACTTCAGTTCCAGGTAGGCGGTTTCGATCTCCCAGCGCTGGTGATACAGGGCGGCGAGCTCGGCTGCCGGGTGGCGGTGGTGATCGAGCAGGGTGGTGGCCAGCCGGTAGAGACCGGTGTGCTTCCCGGAGGTGGTGGTGATGGTGATCTCGCAGTCGACGACGCGAACCCGTACCGGTCCGAGCGTCGAGAGGTAGGAGCCGTCCCGGCAGCGGGCCAGGACCGGCATCCGGCGGCCGTTCTTGAGCCGGACCAGGACCTCGCTTCCGGTGGCCGCAATACCGGCCACCAGTTTCTGGGCGGCGAAGTTGCGGTCGGCCAGCAGGATCACCCCCGGCCGGAGGCTGGACAGCAGGCGCGGGGCGTAGGTGGTCTCGCCCGAGGTGGTGGGGCCGAACACCGCATCGATGAGGGTGCGGGTGCCGCAGGCGACCAGGGCGAGCAGGCGGATCTGTGGGTAGCCGGTCCCGCCGTGGTTGCCCGCCTGCTTGGTGAACCTGGTCAGGACGGCGGGACTGTCAGGCACGGTCATGGTGGTGCCGTCGAGCGCGACCACCAGCAGCCCGCGCCAGTGGGTCTGTGGTCCGTGCGGGGTTGCGGCGGGGCCGCGCAGCAGGTCGAACAGCCACCGCAGCGGCTTGCTGCCGACGCGTCGGCGGGCCTGGGCCAGCGCGCTCGCCGTGGGCGCGACCAGCGGTAGGCCGACGAGCGCCCCGGTGAGCTTGCGCCACACGCCGGGGTATCCCACCTCCGGGAACAGGCACGCGGCCAGGACCAGGTAGATCACGACCCGGGAGGGCAGATCCCGCAACCGCGACTGCACGGCCCTGGTGGCGCTCAGCGCCTCGTCGACCATCTCGAAGGGCACAAGCTGGGTGAGTTCACCGAGATGACCGGGCGCAAACCGGCCTCCGGCCACCGTGACGGCACGGGTGATGGCAGACTGTCCGGACAGCGGAGCCTCCGGTCTTTGTGAACGGCTGTCTTGGTCGACTGCAGTTCTACCGGGGCTCCGCTCTTCATGTCCGGCCAAACCCTCACCTACAGGCCCCTGGACAACCCGCGAGACCCGTTAACTTCACGGCCTTGGGACTAGTGCCGCGTCAGCCAGGGTCTGCCCCGCTCGCCGCCCTGGCACGGCCATCTGCTGCGTTGCCCGATCGACCGAGCAGGCCCACTACGAGGCCGATCCGGCGCCTTGCAGCTGACCGCACCAGGCCACCTCGCTACCGGGCAAACCCTGGCTGACGCGGCACTAGTCAGCCGATTTGAGTCCATAAGTGACTTTTTTGTGAACGGAGTTGAGGTCCTCCGCCTCAACTCCTGCCCCATTTTAGCTGGATTTATATTTATGAAACCTTGTTATTTAAATAACAACGGCCAGTCGGTATTGCTTTGCACGGGTCAATCCGCAAGGGTTTTCGAGCCTCCCGGGCGCAGATCTTCCTGTGGACCGGGGGTGATTGCAACAAACGCTTCAACCCCCCACACAGCACACGAGGAGCCACCTCTTCATGGCTACACACAAGCGTTACAGCAAACGTCGGCTCACCGTGGCGATATCCGCCGCCGCCGCCGTGATCGCCGGAGGCACCTTCATCGCCCTCCCCGCGGGCGCCGCGCCCGCCGAGGGCAAGATCTACGGCGCGAACGCCGAAGGCGCCGTCACCGGCAGCTACATCGTCCTGCTCGACCACAAGGCGGACAAGAGCGACCTCGCCAAGGAGTACGGCGGCAAGCTCAAGGAGAACTACTCCTCCGTCAACGGCTTCTCCGCGAGCGGCCTGAGCGAGACCGAGGCCAAGCAGCTCGCGGCCGACCCGTCCGTGGACAAGGTCGTCCAGAACAAGAAGTTCACCATCAACGCCACGCAGGACAACCCGCCGTCGTGGGGTCTGGACCGGATCGACCAGGCCGACACCCAGGGCGACAAGAAGTACAACTACCCGGACGGCGCGGGTGAGGGCGTCACCGCGTACGTCATCGACACCGGCGTGCGCATCAGCCACAAGGACTTCGGCGGCCGGGCCTCCTACGGTTTCAACGCCGTTGACGGCAGCGACAAGGCCGAGGACGACAACGGCCACGGGACCCATGTCGCCGGCACCATCGCCGGCACCGAGCACGGCGTCGCCAAGAAGGCCAAGATCGTGGCCGTCAAGGTCCTGGACGGCCAGGGCTCCGGGACCACCGAGCAGGTCGTCGCCGGTATCGACTGGGTCACCCAGAAGCACCAGGGCCCGTCCGTCGCCAACATGAGCCTCGGCGGCGGCGCGGACGAGGCGCTCGACGCGGCCGTACAGAAGGCCATCGCTTCCGGCGTCACCTTCGCGGTCGCGGCCGGCAACGAGTCCACCGACGCAGGCCAGGGGTCCCCGGCGCGGGTGAAGGAAGCGATCACCGTCGCCTCCAGCACCATCGACGACAAGCAGTCCGACTTCTCCAACTTCGGCAGTGTCGTCGACGTCTACGCCCCCGGCTCGGACATCACCTCCGACTGGAACGACAGCGACGAGGGCACCAAGACCATCTCCGGTACCTCGATGGCCACTCCGCACGTCGTGGGAGCCGCCGCTGTCTACCTGGGCAACCACAAGGACGCCACCCCCGGCCAGGTGGCAACCGCCCTGACCGAGGGTGCCACGCCGGACAAGATCTCCAACCCGAGCCAGGGCACCCCGAACAAGCTGCTGAAGGTCGTGGAGTAACCCTCACCGTCCTTCCCACGGTCCCGGCCGTCGCGTCCACCCCCACAGGGCGCGGCGGCCGGTCTTGTTCTTCGATGTCTGACTGGGAGTTGGGGGTGTCGGCGTCGCCGAGTTATCCACAGGCAGTGACGGATCGAAGCGAGGATCGGCCTTAACGGCTACCGTCGGTGATGAACACACGCCAGGAATGAGACGCAGGGGGATGAGATGCACGGGGGTCTGCCGTTCATCGGCTTCAGCACCATCGTCTACGGCGTGATCGGGCTGGCCACCGTCATGGCAAGCGGCGTTCTGAAACTCGGGGGAATCAAGCATGCGAAGCGTCACTGTCATCGTCCCGGCCCACAACGAGGAGCAAGGCCTGCCGGCGACGCTGGAATCGGTCTTGCGGCAGACGGTTTCGGCGGACAAGGTCATCGTCATCGACGACGGCTCGTCCGACCGCACCGGAGAGGTGGCGGCGGCGTACGGCGTGACCGTGCTGAGACCGCCGAGCAACCTCGGCAGTAAGGCGAGGGCGCAGAACTATGCGCTGCCTCACTGCGACACCGATCTGGTGCTCGCGGTCGACGCGGACACGGTGCTGGCCCCGGACTACATCGAGCGGATCACACCCGCCTTCGACGATCCGAACGTGGTGGTCGCGGCGGGCACTGTGCAGACCCGCTACACGCGCACGGTGTGGGAGCGCGGGAGATCTGTCGAGTACCTCTTCGGATTCCACTGGCACCGGCCAATCCAGAACCGCGCCAACAGCCCCATGGTCTGCTCCGGTTGCTGCTCGGCGTTCCGGCGTGCGGACCTGGTCGCCTTCGGAGGGTTTCCCGAGCGCACCATCGTCGAGGACATGGACTTCACCTGGTCTCAGCAGATCGAGGGCCGACGAGCTGTCTACGTCGGTGACGCCGTCGCCTGGGCAGCCGACCCCGAGACCCTGACCTACTTGCGGAAGCAGGTGTGGCGGTGGATGGCCGGGTTCTGCCAGAACGTCCGGCTGCACATGGGGCGGCTGGTCATCAGGAAACCTCTGCTCGCCCTGTGGGTCCTCCTCGCGCTGCTGGAGATCATCACGGCGCCCCTGTGGTGGGCCACTCCGTTCGTCCTCGCGGCGACCACGGGGCAGTCCTTGGTCCTGGCCCTCGCCTGGTGGGCCGGTGCCGAAATGCTCCTCACCGCACCACCCCTGGTCTACGCGGCGCGAAGGCGGAAGCTGTCGGTTCTCCAGGTGCTGCTGAACATCCCCTCCGTCTACCCGACCAAGGTCGTCAATCTCTACTACGCATGGAAGGGACTCATCGTCGAACTGCTTCTGGTGCCTCTCCAGCTCGCCCGGGGGCTGACCGTGTACGAGAAGGGCCGCCCGCCTACGCCCCACGCAGCGTGATGAGCAGATACCGGGTCTCTATAGACCATGGGGTTTCCTTTAGGGTTCCGCCGTGACGACGACATATGTGGCGCTGCTGCGCGGAATCAATGTGGGCGGGCACAAGAAGGTCCCGATGGCGCAGCTGCGCGACCTGCTGACCGGCCTGGGGTACGAAAACGTCCGTACGCTGCTGCAGAGCGGAAACGCCGTCTTCACGGGGCCGGAGCAAGACCCCGTCCAGCTTGCGGGGGAGCTGGAGTCGGCGATCGCGGAACACTTCGGCTTCGAGGTCCCGTGCTTGGCGCGCACCGCCGTGAACATACGGGCGGTGGCCGACCGCAATCCCTTCCCGGCCGGTTCGTTCGACCCGGCGCAGCTCGTCGTTGTCTTCCTCGGGAAACCGTCCGGCCTCGAACGGCTGGACACCCTCGAGCCGGAGGTGTTCCTCCCGGACGAGTTCCGCGCCGGCGAGCAGGAGGTCTACCTCCACTGCCCAAGCGGCCTTGGCCGCTCGCGCCTCGCCGACACCCTCGGCAAGAGCAGCTTCTATGGGACGACGGCCACGGCCCGCAACTGGAACACCATCAGCAAGCTGTTGTCGATGACGGAAGGCTGACGGCCGGGCGGCTCAAGGAGGACCCCCTCCGGCTCGCATGTGAGCGTGGAGGGGGGACATCCGATTGCCGCCTGGGCCCGCCACAACTGCGCCAATACCGCGACGATCACGAGTGAGACGGACCACTCCGGGGCAGGGGAAAAATGAGCGCGCAACCGAACTCGAATGGCTGGCGTCGTTCACCAGTGATCGAACAACTTGGGGCTCAGTAGCCTCAGTTGAGCCAATGGACAGCCGAACCAGCGGCTGTCGCAGGACCCTTGACACGACGGGGGAGAGACACCATGGCCAGGAGCGGCCCGCAGAAGTACCCGGGCGCATCCACCGCGTACTGGTGGCAGTCGCGTTACGGCGGCGACGCGATGGAAACCAACGTCATCGTGTGGCACTCGACGGAGGGCACCAGCCTGCCGGACTACGGCGGCGGTGCGTCCGCGCCCAACTTCACCGCCAAGCCGGACTTCAAAGGCCAGCGGCTGGTCTGGTACCAGCACTTCGACTTCGACACCTCCGCGCGCGCCCTGGTGAACCGGCCCGGCGGGGTCGAGACGAACACGCTGAACGTGTGCCAGGTCGAGATCGTCGGCACCTGCGTCCCGGCCACGCACCGCAAATGGGGATCGACCAAGCACCTGTACATGCCGGAGCTGCCGGACTGGGCGATCCGGGACCTGGCCGACTTCGCCAAGTGGGCTCATGACCAGCACGGCGTTCCGCTGACCTCTGGGGTGGCCTTCAAAGCGCCGGGCGAGGCCAGGCGCATGTCCTTCTCGGAGTGGAACGCCTACCGCGGCCACTGCGGGCACGAGCACGTACCCGAGAACGACCACTCCGACCCTGGCGCGCTCCCCATGGCGCGGATCCTGGCCGCGGCCAAGGACAGCTCCGGCCCCTCCCAGCCCAAGTACGAACCTTTCCCGGGCACGGCCTGGTTCAAGAGGGAGCCGAGGTCGGCGATCATCACCGCGATGGGCAAGCGCCTGGTAGCGGAGGGCTGTGGCAGGTACGAGGAGGGCCCGGGTCCGCAGTGGACCGATGCCGACCGCAAGTCCTACGCCGCGTGGCAGCGCAAGTGCGGGTTCAGCGGCAGTGACGCGGACGGCTGGCCTGGTGAGACCACCTGGAACAAGCTGAAGGTCCCCAACGTCTGATACCGGGGATCAGGCGCTGATCGCCGTCAGCCGCGGCAGGCGCGCCTCGTCGTAGCGCCGCAGCAGAAGCCGGGCCAGCTCAGGCGCGGGCCCGAGGACGTCGGCCAGTACGTCCGCCCCGGCCTCCTGCGCGCCGCGCGCGATGCGGTCGGGCAGAAAGCCGGGCGCGATGACGTACGGCGCGACGGCCACGCGCCGGGCGCCCTCGGCGCGCAGCTCCCGTACGGCGTCCTCGGTGCGGGGCAGAGATGCGGAGGCGAACGCAGGCCGCACGGCGCACCAACCGGTGAGCCGCCACTCCCGCGCGATATCAGCGATCACTGCGATCGCCTCCGGGTCGGAGGAGCCCGCCGAGGCCAGCACGACCCCTGTCGAGCGTCGGTCGCCGGGGCGCACCCCGGCTTCGTACAGCCGCCGATCCAGGGCGGCCGTGAGGAGAGAAGACGGGCCGAGCACATCGGCCTGGCGCAACGACAGTTGGGGAAGGCGCGCCGAGGCCTCCCGCAGGACCGCCGGGATGTCGGCCTTCGCGTGGAAGGCGCGTGTCAGCAGCAGGGGAAGTGCGACCACGTCCTGCGCTCCCTCTGCCGCGAGCCGCTCCAGCACCTGGGGCACGCTCGGCGCGCAGAAGTCCAGATAGCCGGTCTCAACGCGCAGCCCCGGCCGCAGCGACCGTACGCGCTCGGTGAGCGCGGTGACGGTCGCCGCGTGCCGCGGATCGCGGCTGCCGTGGGCGACGACGAACAGTACGGGAGCGGTCATGCGATGGACTCCGTGGGTCCGTTCAGCGGGGGGTGCCCAGCAGGCCGCGGCTGCGCAGCACGCGACGCTCGAGCGGACTGAAGAGCAGCAGATCGATGGCGATGCCGACGAGGAGGATCAGCAGAATACCGAGGAACACGCCAGGCATGTCGAAGTTGTTGCGACCGTTCTCCAGGAACTGCCCAAGGCCGAGGCCCAGATCAGGCGAGGAGGCGATGATCTCCGCGGCCATGAGCGAGCGCCAGGAGAACGCCCAGCCCTGCTTGAGTCCGGCCAGATAGCCGGGCAGGGCGGCGGGCAGCACGATGTGCCGGACGCCGCGCAGCCCGGTGGCACCGAGCGTCCGCCCGGCCCGCAGGAACAGCGGCGGTACCTGGTCGACCCCGGACACCAGGCCGTTGGCGATGGAGGGAACGGCGCCGAGCAGGATCACCGCGTACATCATCGAGTCGTTGAGGCCCAGCCAGATGACGGCGGGCGGCACCCAGGCGACCGACGGCAGCGACTGCAGGCCGGACAGGATCGGTCCGATGGCGGCCCGTACCGGCTTCACCCGGGCGATCAGCAGGCCGAGCGGAGTACCGATGGCCAGCGCGGCCAGGAAGCCGAGCAGACCGCGCGAGACACTCGTCCAGATGATGTCGAACAGCGTGCCCTGGAGCCACAGGTCCCGCACGCTCTCCCAGACCGCCGTCGGGTCGGGCAGCTTGTAGTCGTCGGTGACCTTGGCCAGAACGAGGAGCTTCCAGACGGCCAGTACCAGGGCGATGGCCAGGACGGGCGGGAAGACCTTCTGGGTCAGGACCTGGGTCAGGGGCGTACGGCGGACCTCCACCGTGTCCAGCGCGTCCAGGCCGGCTTCGAGCCCTGCCAGGTCCTGGGACGCCTTCTTGCCGGGCTCGGTGACCTTGTCGGTGGTGGCGTCGAGGATTGTCTCAGTGCTGGCCATGACGGCGGATCTCCCCCCGGAGCTGTTCGGTGATCTCGATGGACAGATCGGCGACCGCGGCGTCCTCGATGCGACGCGGCTGCGGGATGTCGACCGTCCACTCGCGCGCGATGCGGCCCGGCCGGGAGGACATCAGGATGACGCGCTGGGCGAGCCGTACGGCCTCGCGGACGTTGTGGGTGACGAAGAGGACGGACAGGCGGGTCTCGTCCCAGATACGGGTCAGCTCGTCGTGCAGCACATCGCGGGTGATGGCGTCGAGTGCGGCGAACGGCTCGTCCATCAGCAGCAGCTGGCTGTCCTGGGCGAGCGCCCGGGCCATCGCCACCCGCTGCCGCATACCGCCGGACAGCTCGTGCACCCGCTTGCCATAGGCGCCCTTGAGGCGTACGAGCTCCAGCAGCCGCTCGGCCTCGTCGCGGCGTTCGGGGCGCGGCACCCCGCGCAGCCGCAGCGCGAGCTCGATGTTCCTGCCCGCGGTCAGCCACGGGAACAGGGCGTGCTCCTGGAACATCAGGGCCGGCCGGCCCCCGGGGGTCTCGATGCCCCCGGAGGTCGGCTTGTCCAGCCCGGCGACCAGGTTGAGCAGGGTGGACTTACCGCAGCCCGAAGCCCCCAGGAGGCAGACGAACTCACCGGGGGCGACATCGATACTGATGTCGTCCAGCACCAGTTGCCGGGCGCCGGGGCGCCCGAACGCCTTCGACACATGGTCGATGCGGGCGGCGTACGGAACCGAGAGGTCCGAGACATCCTCGGTGTGCTGCTTGCTGAGTGCGGTGGCCATGGGCGTCACCTCCTGGGGCGCTGCTACGGGTTGGGAGCGGTTACTTGGCGCCGAGGCCGGCGTCGTCGACGGCGGGCTTGCCTTCGGCCTTCAGCACCTTGTTCAGGAGCGTCAGGTCGTAGATGCCCTTGAGGTCCGGCTTCTCGAGCAGACCGGCCTTGACCGCGTGGCCGGCCTCGGTTTCCAGCGTCGCGGCGAGCGGGTCGTCGGTGACCTCGATGCTCTTCCACGCCGGGTCCAGCACCTCCGCGGGCAGCGCCTTGCCGGACAGCTGCTTGAGCGCGGCGTTGGCGTCGGCCTTGGCCTGGTCCGGGTTGTCCTTGATCCAGGCGTTCGTCTTCACCGATCCGCGCAGCACCGCCTCGACGACATCCGGGTGTTCCTCAAGGAACTGCCGGCGGACGATCAGGTTCGTGATGACGAACTTGCCGTCCTTCCACAGGTCCCTCTCATCGAGGAGAACCTTGCCGCCCTCGGCGACCAGCTTGGATGCGGTCGGCTCGGGCACCCATGCACCGTCGATGGAGCCGGACTTGTAGGCGTCCGGGGTGACCTTGTTGTCGGTGCGGACCACCGACACATCGCCCTTGCCGCTCTGGGAGTCGACCGTCCAGCCCTTCTCGGCGACCCAGTTGAGGAACGCCACGTCCTGGGTGTTGCCCAGCTGCGGGGTGGCGATCTTCTTGCCCTTGACGTCGCCCAGGCTCTTGATCTTCTTCGGGTTGACGACGAGCTTCACACCGCCGGACACCGAACCCGAGATGATCTTCAGGTTCTGGCCGTGCGACTTCGTGTAGCCGTTGATCGCGGGGGAGGGCCCGATCCAGCCGATGTCGATGGAGCCCGAGTTGAGCGCCTCGATCTCGGACGGACCGGCGTTGAAGACCGAGGTGGAGAGCTGGGTCCCGCCCAGCTCCTTCTGGATCAGGCCGTTCTTCTTCAGCCCGACCAGGGCGGTGGCGTGCGTGAGGTTGGCGAAATAGCCGATCTTCACCGTGTCGACGGAGAGCTTCTTGCCCTTCGCGGCGGCCGGCGCCGCGTCGTCCTTCTTGGCCTGAGAGCCATAGCCGCAGGCGCCCAGTGCGCCGATGAGGAGGGGGAGGGTGGCTGCGGCCGCGAGGAGGCGGCGACTTCTTACGGGGGTGGTGCGATCGGCAGACACGGGAGGTCCTTTCGTGCAGCCGGGATCACGTGCGTCAAGGCACGCCCGGCGGTTGGGGGCGCCCCCAGCGGTAGCTGGGGTGGGGAGTTCGGAATCGGTGGCGCGAGTGCGCGGCTGCGTGGTGCTCAGTCGTCAGCGCACACATCGGCCGACTCCGCCCTGGCCGCTGCCGCGGGCGCCGCTGCCGACGCGGCCGCCTTCCTTCGCGAAGCTGGAGAATGCTTCGTTCGCCATGACTAGAAGTCCCAGCCCTCCTCGTCAGCCGCGGCAGGGATTTCCTCCGCCGCAAAAGCCTTGCCCGACATACCGGCGGTCAGCGTCGTACCGTCCGCGGGATCGATGAGCAGGAACGAGCCGGTGCGCCGGGAGTCCGCGTACGCGTCGAGCGCCAGCGGCTCGGCCGTACGGATCTTCACCTGGCCGATGTCGTTGGCGGCCAGCTCGCCCGGAGCCGGGTGCTGCGACAGGTCGTTCAGGCTCAGCCGCGACGGGATGTCCTTGACGATCGCCTTCACCGTGCGGGTGGTGTGCTTGAGCAGCACGCGCTCGCCGACCTTCAGCGGGCGGTCGTGCAGATGGCACACGGTCGCCTCGATGTCCTGCGTGGTCGCCGGGACGGCGGCAGCCGGGACGATCATGTCGCCACGGGATATGTCGAGGTCGTCCGCGAGACGGACGGTCACCGACTGCGGTGCCCACGCCACGTCCACGGATTCGCCGAGCGCGTCGAGGCCCTCGATGGTGCTGCTGCGGCCGGACGGCAGGACGGTCACCTGCTCGCCGACGCGCAGCACACCCGCGGCGATCTGGCCGGCGTAACCCCGGTAGTCGGGGTGCTCGGCGCTCTGCGGGCGAATGACGTACTGGACCGGGAAGCGGGCGGCGTCGTCGGAGGGGTCGCTGCCGACGGGCACGGTCTCCAGGTGCTCCAGCACGGTCGGACCGCCGTACCAGTCCATGTTCGCCGACGCCGTCACCACGTTGTCGCCGGCGAGCGCCGAGATCGGGATCGCGGTGATCTCCGGAACGCCGAGCGAGGTGGCGTACGCCGAGAACTCCTCGGCTATCGCGGCGAAGACGGACTCCTTGTAGCCGACGAGGTCCATCTTGTTGACGGCCAGCACCACGTGCGGGACGCGCAGCAGGGCGGCCACCGCGGCATGGCGGCGGGTCTGCTCCACCACGCCGTTGCGGGCGTCGACGAGGACCACGGCCAGCTCGGCGGTCGAGGCGCCGGTCACCATGTTGCGGGTGTACTGCACATGGCCGGGGGTGTCGGCGAGGATGAACCGCCGCCGGGGCGTGGCGAAGTAGCGGTAGGCGACATCGATGGTGATGCCCTGCTCCCGCTCCGCGCGCAGACCGTCCGTCAGCAGCGCCAGGTCCGGTGCCTCCTGGCCACGGTTGCGCGAGGCGTGCTCAACGGCCTCCAGCTGGTCGGCCAGCACCGACTTGGAGTCGTGCAGCAGCCGCCCCACCAGGGTCGACTTGCCGTCGTCGACGGAGCCGGCGGTGGCGAAGCGCAGCAGCGAGGTGGCCGCGGTCTGCTCGGTGATCGTGCTGGTCATCAGAAGTACCCCTCGCGCTTACGGTCCTCCATTGCGGCCTCCGACAGCTTGTCGTCGGCTCGTGTCGCGCCGCGCTCGGTCAGCCGGGAGGCGGCGATCTCGGCGATGACCTGATCGATGGTCACGGCGTCCGAGTCGACGGCGCCGGTGCAGGACATGTCGCCGACGGTGCGGTAGCGCACCAGCCGGGTCTCGACGCGCTCGCCGTCCTTCGGCCCGCCCCACTCGCCGGGCGCCAGCCACATGCCGCCCCGCTGGAAGACCTCGCGCTCGTGCGCGAAGTAGATCTCCGGCAGCTCGATCTTCTCCCGGGCGATGTACTGCCACACGTCCAGCTCCGTCCAGTTGGACAGCGGGAAGACGCGGACATGCTCGCCGGGGGAGTGCCGGCCGTTGTACAGCTGCCACAGCTCGGGCCGCTGGCGGCGCGGGTCCCAGCCGCCGAACTCGTCGCGCAGGGAGAACACCCGCTCCTTGGCGCGGGCCTTCTCCTCGTCCCGGCGGCCGCCGCCGAAGACCGCGTCGAACCGGTTCTTCTCGATGGCGTCCAGCAGCGGAACGGTCTGCAGCGGGTTACGGGTCCCGTCCGGGCGCTCGCGCAGTCGACCGGCGTCGATGAACTCCTGGACGGAGGCGACATGCAGACGCAAGGAGTGCTCGGCGACCGTACGGTCCCGGTAGTCGATGACCTCGGGGAAGTTGTGGCCGGTGTCGACGTGCAGCAGAGCGAAGGGGACCGGCGCCGGAGCGAACGCCTTCAGCGCCAGGTGCAGCATGACGATGGAGTCCTTGCCGCCGGAGAAGAGGATCACCGGCCGCTCGAACTCGCCCGCGACCTCGCGGAAGATGTGCACGGCCTCGGACTCGAGCGCGTCGAGGTGCGACAGGGCAAACGGGTTGTCGGTGCCCTCGCTCAGTTCGGTCACGGTGGTCACGCCAGTCCCCTTTCGGTCAGCAGCCCCTGCAGCGCGGCCGCGGACTCCGCCACCGACTGCTCGTGCGCGTGGATCCGCAGGTCCGGGTCCTCGGGAGCCTCGTACGGGTCGTCCACGCCGGTCAGGCCGGATATCTCGCCCGCGGCCTGCTTGGCGTACAGCCCCTTCACATCGCGGACGGAGCAGACCTCGACCGGCGTCGCCACATGCACCTCGAGGTACGCGGTGCCCGCGGCCTGGTGGCGCTTGCGCACCGCCTCGCGGCTGTCCGCGTACGGCGCGATGACGGGGACGAGGGTCTTGACGCCGTTGGACGCCAGCAGTTCGGCGACGAAGCCGATCCGCTGCACATTGGTGTGCCGGTCCTCGCGGCTGAAGCCGAGCCCGGCGGAGAGGAACTCCCGGATCTCATCGCCGTCGAGCACCTCCACCCGGTGCCCCTCGCCGCGCAGCCGCTCCGCCAGCGCGTAGGCGATGGTGGTCTTGCCCGCGCTCGGCAGACCGGTGAGCCACACCGTGGCGCCAGTCTGAGGCGCGCTCACCTCCGGGCGCTCAGACCCGGTGTCGACGGTCGTCGGCTTCGGGAGCCCGCGCGGCGGAGCCGCATTTCCAGCCGCAGCCCTCGCTCCCTGTGCCTCCTCCCTTTCCACACCGGCGCGCCCTTCGGCTCGCGCGCCGTGGTCTGTCGTCCCGCTCATCTGTCGTCCCTCGTCGATTCGTTCGGTCATCAGCCGTGCAGCCCGCACTCGGTCTTGTTGCGGCCCGCCCAGCGGCCGGCCCGCGCGTCCTCACCCTCCAGCACGCGGCGCGTGCACGGTGCGCAGCCGACGGAGGTGTAGCCGTCCATCAGCAGCGGGTTGGTGAGTACGCCGTGCTCGGCGATGTACGCGTCCACGTCGTCCTGCGTCCATCGGGCGATCGGCGAGACCTTCACCTTCTGCCGCTTGGCGTCCCAGCCGACGACCGGCGTGTTCGCGCGAGTCGGCGACTCATCGCGGCGCAGACCGGTCGCCCACGCGTCGTACGCGGTCAGGCCCTCCTCCAGCGGCTTGACCTTGCGCAGCGCGCAGCACAGGTCCGGGTCGCGGTCGTGCAGCTTCGGCCCGTACTCGGCGTCCTGTTCGGCGACCGTCTGGCGCGGCGTGATCGTGATGACGTTCACGTCCATCACGGCCGCGACCGCGTCCCGGGTGCCGATGGTCTCGGGGAAGTGGTAACCCGTGTCGAGGAACACCACGTCCACGCCCGGGAAGGTGCGCGAGGCGAGGTGCGCCACGACCGCGTCCTCCATGGAGGAGGTGACGCAGAAGCGGCTGCCGAAGGTGTCGGCGGCCCAGCGCAGGATGTCCAGCGCCGGCGCGTCCTCCAGCTCGCGGCCCGCCTGCTCGGCGAGCTGCTGAAGTTCATCCGCCGTGCGCTGCTGTGCGGTTGTCATGCCGTGGTGCCCCCTTCGCCGCGGTCGCGCTGCAGGCCCTTCGCCAGCAGCCCGAGGAACGAGAGCCGGAACGCGCGGTTGCAGGACGCGCATTCCCACGCCCCGTGTCCCTCTTCGGACGGGCGCAGGTCCTCGTCACCGCAGTAGGGGCAGTAGAACGGCGCGGCCCTCTCAGTCACTTGAGATCACCCTCATCGGCCCGCGCAGTCCACTGCGCGAAACGCTCGCCGTCCTTGCGCTGCTCGCTGAAGCGGCGCACGACGCGCTCGACATAGTCGGGGAGTTCGGCCGCGGTGACCTTCAGGCCGCGGACCTTGCGGCCGAAGCCCGACTCGAGACCCAGGGCGCCGCCCAGGTGCACCTGGTACCCCTCGACCTGGTTGCCGTCGGCATCCATGACCAGCTGGCCCTTGAGACCGATGTCCGCGACCTGGATACGGGCGCAGGCGTTCGGGCAGCCGTTGATGTTGATGGTGAGCGGCTCGTCGAAGTCGGGCAGCCGCCGCTCCAGTTCGTCGATCAGGGACGCCCCGCGGGACTTGGTCTCGACGATCGCCAGCTTGCAGAACTCGATGCCGGTGCAGGCCATGGTGCCGCGCCGGAACGGCGACGGGCTGACCCGCAGGTCCAGCGCTTCCAGTCCGGCGACCAGCGACTCGACCTTGGACTCCTCGACATCGAGCACGATCATCTTCTGCTCGACGGTGGTGCGCACGCGGTTCGAGCCGTGCTGCTCGGCCAGCTCGGCGATCTTGGAGAGCAGGGTGCCGTCGACGCGGCCGACGCGCGGGGCGAAGCCGACGTAGAAGCGGCCGTCCTTCTGGCGGTGGACACCGACGTGGTCGCGCCACTGCTGGACCGGCTGCTCGGGGGCGGGGCCGTCGATCAGCTTGCGCTTCAGATACTCGTTCTCCAGCACCTCTCGGAACCGCTCGGCGCCCCAGTCGGCCACCAGGAACTTCAGCCGGGCGCGGGTGCGCAGGCGGCGGTAGCCGTAGTCGCGGAAGATCGAGACAACGCCCTCGAAGACGTCCGGGACCTCGTCCAGCGGAACCCAGGCGCCCAGCCGCACACCCAGCTTGGGGTTGGTGGACAGGCCGCCGCCGACCCACAGGTCGAAACCGGGCCCGTGCTCGGGGTGGTTCACGCCGACGAAGGCGACGTCGTTGATCTCGTGGGCGACGTCCAGCAGCGGAGAGCCGGAGATCGCGGTCTTGAACTTACGCGGCAGGTTGGAGAAGGCCTTGTTGCCGATGACCCGGCGGTGGATCTCCTCGATGGCCGGGGTGCCGTCGATGATCTCGTCCTCGGCGATGCCCGCCACGGGGGAGCCGAGGATCACACGCGGGGTGTCACCGCAGGCCTCGGTGGTGGACAGGCCAACGGCCTCCAGCCGGCGCCAGATCTCGGGCACGTCCTCGATCCGGATCCAGTGGTACTGGACGTTCTGCCGGTCGGTGATGTCCGCGGTGCCGCGGGCGAACTCCTGGGAGATCTCGCCGATGACACGCAGCTGCTCCGTGGTGAGCCGGCCGCCGTCGATGCGAACGCGGAGCATGAAGAACTCGTCGTCCAGCTCCTCCGGCTCCAGGATCGCGGTCTTGCCGCCGTCGATTCCGGGCTTGCGCTGGGTGTACAGCCCCCACCAGCGCATCCGGCCGCGCAGGTCGGCGCCGTCGATCGAGTTGAAGCCCGCCTTGGAGTAGATCGTCTCAATGCGTGTCCGCACATTGAGACCGTCGTCGTCCTTCTTGGTCTGCTCGTTGGCGTTGAGCGGGGTGAAGTGGCCCTTGGCCCACTGGCCCTCGCCGCGGTGGCGGCCGGCCTTGCGGCGGGTCGTGGCAGCGGTTGCGCGTTCTGGGTTGGCGGCCATGGGTGATTGTCCTTCTGAGCGGCTCAAGGGTGGCGGTTCGTGGTTCGGCACCCTTCTGACCTGCGCCGATGCTGGGGGCACCCCCCAGTGGTAGCTGGGGGAGGTCGCTGGGCACTGCGCAAGGCGCTGTGCGGCGGCGAAGTTCGGGGTGCTCGCTCGCCCGCATCATCGGTGGGGACGGCGAAATTTCCGGCGGTGCTGGGACTGTCAGCCCGCCGGACAGATGGCGCTGGACATGCGGCCGAGGTCGACGTGCAGTCGACTCACCAAGGCAATTCCAGCTCGAGACATGACGGAAGCGTGTCACGCGGTCTCGGGAGCGTCCACCACTATCCAAAATGTGGACAGCATTGTCCTGGGATGTGAGACGGTGTGGTCTTGGTCACGTCAGGTTTCGCCAGGCTGTTTCAGTGGCTGACGAAGGCTCCGGGCCATGGCCCGGGCGCCGGAACCTCCGGCTCCTCCTCAACGGCGGTGTCGAAGACGCGGAAGCCGCGGCGCCGGTAGTTGTCCAGCGCGTACGGCCCATCCTTGCTGCAGGTGTGCACCCACACCCGCTTGGTCGGGGTCCGCCCCGGCCAGCGCTCCGCGAGGTCCCAGGCCCGGGCCGTGCCCTCGCTCAGCAGATGACCGCCGATCCGCCGCCCCCGGAAGGCCGGGATCAGTCCGAAGTAACTGATCTCCACCACGCCCGCGTCCTGGGCGTCCAGTTCGATGTATCCGGCCGGGGTGCCCCGATCGTAGGCGACCCAGGTCTCAACGCCAGGCCGGTCGAGGAACTCCCGCCACCGCTCGTACGACCAGCTGAGCCGGTCGGTCCAGATGATGTCGCCGCCGACGGAGGTGTAGAGAAACCGGCTGAACTCGGGCGAGGGGACCTCGGCCCGGACGATCCGTATGTCACCCTCCGCGCCATTGCCGGCCGGGGGCGCGGCGGGCAGCAGGTCGTCGGGCGAGGTCTGCTCCAAAGACCAGGTGGTCACGGTGATGCTCATGACGACCAGCCAACCATGACCGCGTGTGGAGCCGGATGCCGGAGCCCGCCCCTTCGGCCGCCTGAGCCAGGCGGCCGAAGGGGCGGGCCGGCTCAGGTGCTCACCGCACCTCGGTCATCCGCGCGAAGACAACTACATTCCCGGCATATCCGGACGTCTTTGAGAAAGCGCCGCCGCAGGTGATGACGCGGATCTCAGGGTGTCCGGTGTCCGCGTACACCCGCTGTGCGGGAAAGGCCTTCTGGTCGAAGACCTCGACGCCGTAGACGACGAATACGGCGGTGCGTCCGTCCCGGCGGGCGACCTCGATCTCACTGCCCTTCTTCAGGGCGCCGAGTCCGTGGAAGACGAGCGGCCCGGATGCGTTGTCCACGTGGCCGACGAGTACTGCCGTGCCTCGTTCGCCGGGGGTGACCGCTTCCTGGAACCAGCCCGCGAGGTTCTTCTCCTGCGGGGACGGAGAATCGATCCAGCCCCCCTCCTCAAGCCCGAGCCGTATCAGCGGCGCATCCACCCCGATCGTGGCGATCCGCACCCGGGTGGGGCGGGAGTAGGGCAGCGGGTCGGGGGCGGGCGGGAGAGTGGAGGGCGGCAGAGAGGCGGTCAGGATGGCGTCGGCGTGACCGTCCGACGCGGACTCGGCCGTCGGCTGCGGGGGGCCGGACGCTTCCTCCGTGCCGCTTCGGATCAGGGCGATACCGGTGAGGAGCAGCAGGGCTATGAGTCCCCAGGGAGCGCGCACCAGCCCCCGCATCCCCGGCGGCTTGTCCGGATTGTGCCCCGGCGGCGGACTATGGCCGCCGGGTTGGTCACCCGTCGCCTGCATCTCGGTCTCCCCTCGGGATTCCCTCGGGGCGCGGTGTCGATCCACGCCGATGTCACACAACGGCACGGTAGGACCGCCGGATTGGGGTGGCGACAGCAGACGTGCGAACGGGTGGCAGGGTGCCTGGCATGCCCAACCCATAGCTCCAACGGAGTATCACCGGCGTGCGCGGGGGCACGCGGCGGGCGAGTGTCGTCGTGGACGCGCATGCCGAACGCGCAATCACCGGGGGACGTCCCGGAACGCGTCCTGCGGAGGAGATCATGCTCGATCGCCGTGCTGCCGCAGCCGCCGTCGTGGCGGGCGCCGCCCTGGCGGGTGCCGTGCTGGCCGGCGCCGCGCTCGGCCCCCCTGCCTCCCCCGCCGTCGCGGAGGCCGGCAGCGTCC
The DNA here is from genome assembly GCF_054963655.1 of Streptomyces sp. HSS9-12. Taxonomy (NCBI): domain Bacteria; kingdom Bacillati; phylum Actinomycetota; class Actinomycetes; order Kitasatosporales; family Streptomycetaceae; genus Streptomyces; species Streptomyces sp. HSS9-12. The sequence continues at coordinate 179,683 of NZ_JBUEGC010000002.1, forward strand.
ACGGCGGCGGGCGCGGGCCCGGAGCCATCGCCGTCGCCCCCAGGGTGGTGCAGCAGGACGCGACCCTGACGATCACTGTCGCCGGAGTCTCCTGCCGGGGGACGGGCAAGCCGTACGACGCCATCGTGGAGTCCAACGCCTTCCCGCGCGCCCAGCTCACAGGCCTGCCCGGCAAGGACCTGTCGATCGCCGGCCCGAAGATCTTTTCCGCCGCGGAGCCCGGCACATACTCCGTCACCGCGACCTGCGGCGGCCGGACGGTCACCGCAGGCCACTTCCGGGTCGTCGTCTCACCGCGCCACGCAGCCACGGGCGGTCTCGGCCGATCTCACGATACGGACACTGCCGGGGCAGCCGTCGCCCCGGACTGACCCTCGCAGCGCCGGGATCCCGGTGACGTACACCGCAGCGTCAGACGGGCACGCGCGCCCGCTCCACCACCGCCGCCAGATCCAGGGTGGCCGGCAGCGTGCCGAACGCACCGCCCCAGTCCCGCCCCAGCCGCGAGGCGCAGAACGCGTCCGCGACCTCCGGCGGCGCGAACCGTACGAGCAGTGAGCCCTGCAGCACCAGCGCCATCCGCTCGACCAGCCGCCGCGCCCGCGCCTCGATCCCCTCCAGGTCGGCCAGTTCGGCCAGCATGTCCTTGATCGCACCGTCCAGCCGGTGATCAGCGCCCCGCGCGAGCCCGACTTCGGCCAGGAACGCGTTGAGCGCCGCCCGCTCCCGCTGCAGGGCGCGCAGCACATCGAGCGCCTGGACGTTCCCCGAGCCCTCCCAGATCGAGTTGAGCGGCGACTCGCGCAGCAGCCGGGGCATGCCCGAATCCTCCACATAGCCATTGCCGCCCAGGCATTCGAGGGCTTCGGCGGCCAGCGCCGGGCAGCGCTTGGTCACCCAGTACTTGGCCGCCGGGACCGCCAGCCGGAGCAGTTGCCGCTCCTGCTCGTTCCCGGAGCCGAGGGCCGCGTCGTACGCCGCCGCGAGTCGCAGTGCCAGCGTCGTCGCCGCCTCGGACTCCAGCGCCAGGTCCGCCAGCACGTTGCGCATCAGCGGTTTGTCGATCAGCAGGCCGCCGAAGGCGCTGCGGTGCGCCGTGTGGTGGATGGCCTGCGCGACCGCCTGGCGCATCAGCGCGGCCGAGCCGGTGACGCAGTCCAGCCGGGTCGCGGCCACCATCTCGATGATCGTGGCGACGCCGCGGCCCTCCTCGCCGACCCGCTGCACCCAGGTCGTGCCGTCGAACTCCACCTCGGAGGAGGCGTTGGAGCGGTTGCCGAGCTTGTTCTTCAGCCGCTGGATCCGGAAGGAGTTGCGGGAGCCGTCGGGCAGTACGCGGGGGAGGAGGAAGCAGGTGAGGCCACCGGGAGCCTGGGCGAGCACCAGGAAGCCGTCCGACATCGGGGCCGAGCAGAACCACTTGTGGCCCGTCAGGACGTACTCGCCCTCCGTGGCCAGCGGTTCGGCACGGGTCGTATTGGCCCGCACATCCGAACCGCCCTGCTTCTCGGTCATGGCCATGCCGAACAGGGCGCCCGGCTTCTGGTCCGCGGGCAGCAGCTCCGGCTCGTACGTCCGCGCCGTCAGCCGCGGCTCCCACTCGGCGGCCAGCTTCGGCTCGGCGCGCAGCGCGGGCACCGCCGCGTGGGTCATGGACAGCGGGCAGCCGTGGCCGGCCTCGGTCTGCGTCCACACCAGGAAGCCGGCGGCCCGCCGCAGATGCCCGTCCGGCCGGGTCCAGGCGTCCGTCAGCCCCGCGCTGACCGCGTGCCCCAGCAGCCGGTGCCAGGCGGGGTGGAACTCCACCTCGTCGATGCGGTTGCCGTAGCGGTCGTGGGTGTGCAGTACCGGTGGGTTCTCGTCGGCCAGTCGCCCCCACTCCTGCGCCTGGGCCGAGCCGGCCGCCCGCCCCAGTTCGCTGAGCTCGGTTTGCACCTCCTCGAGGTGCTCAGGTGCCGCATGGCGGCCGACCGCCTCGGTGAGGGCGGCGTCGGCGGTGAAGACGTCGTATCCGACCAGGGGCGGAGCTTGATTGGTCACGGTGTGAGTGGAGGCTCCCATGGCAGATACGTTAAGGAGGTGCAAGCAGCAGAGTCATCCCCCGAGCGGCGGTCGCGTGGCCGCCTTGGCAGGGCCCGCGCCCTGTACGCCCACGTCTCCAAGCGCAAGGTGGCCTGGCTGCTGCTCAAGGACACGGTCAACTCCTGCATCGAATACCGCATCCTCGGCCTCGCCGCCGAGGCGGCGTTCTTTACGCTGCTGTCGCTGCCGCCACTGCTGCTGGGCCTGATCGGGCTGCTCGGATACCTCGACTCCTGGATCGGCACCGACACCATCGAGAGCATCCGGCACAACATCCTCACCGCGTCCGGGGCCGTGCTGTCCGACCGGGGCGTGAACGAGATCGCCCGGCCGCTCCTGGACGACATCATCAAGGGCGGCCGCCCGGATGTGATCTCCCTCGGCTTCGCCCTCGCCCTGTGGTCCGGCTCCCGCGCGGTCAACGTCTTCATCGACACGATCACGGTGATGTACGGGCTGGACGGCCACCGCGGCATCGTCGCGACCCGGCTGCTGTCCTTCGTGCTCTATCTGGTGGCGCTGGTGATCGGGGCGGTGGTGCTGCCGATGATGGTGGCGGGGCCGGACACCGTCATAGAGATCCTGCCGTGGAGCGCGGACGTCGTACGCGTCCTGTACTGGCCGGTGGTCATCGTCCTGTCGGTGGTCTTCCTCACCACGCTCTACCACGTGTCGGTCCCGGTGCGTTCACCGTGGGAGGAAGACATCCCCGGGGCCCTGGTCGCGCTGGCCATGTGGGTGCTCGGCAGCTTCCTGCTGCGCATCTACCTCACCAGCACGGTGGAGGGGCTCACGATCTACGGGTCGCTGGCCGCGCCCGTGGCCGTACTGCTGTGGATCGGTGTCTCCGCGTTCGCGGTGCTCGTGGGGGCCGCGGTCAACGCCGCGATCGACCGGGTGTGGCCATCGGTCGCGACGGCGGCGGCCCGCGAGGTGAGCGCTCGCGTCCGCGAGGAGGCGGCGGCGGAGCTCGTCGCCCGGGCCGCGGCCGCGCGCGCCGCCGCCCGCGCTCAGCAGGAGGAGGCGGACGAGGAGGAGGACTGGGACGAGGGGCTGGACGGGCCGGACCTGGAACCGCCGTCCGAATTCCCCGAGCGCTGGGCGCAGTTCCTGCCCCACCAGGACCTTCGCGCCCGTCTGCAGGCGTGGCGCGAGCGCGAGGTGGCGAAGGTCCGCGCGGACAACCGCGCCGACCTGCCGCGGACCGATCCGGAAACCCCCTGACGGCAAGCTCTTCGCGGCGCCGGAAATACGTTGGTGCGGTCGTCGGTCGTGAAGGGTTCCCCCTCGCCACGGCCTTAGGGCGTATTGCGTATTGCCCCGGGTGTGCGCCCGGCCGGGGCGGGGGCAGCACCATGTCCGATTTCCGCCAGTGGGGTGGCCCGTCATGGCGGAGACTGGAAGGCGTGACGGACGAAGAGACCAGGTACGAGGCGGTGTGCAGCCGTGATGCCCGCTTCGACGGGGAGTTCTTCCTCGCCGTGACGACAACCGGCATCTACTGCCGTCCGAGCTGCCCGGCGGTGACGCCGAAGCGGCAGAACGTCCGGTTCTACGCGACGGCCGCCGCCGCGCAGCGCTCCGGTTTCCGGGCCTGCCGGCGGTGCCGTCCGGACGCCGTGCCCGGTTCCGCCGAGTGGAACGCGCGCGCCGACCTGGTCGGCCGCGCCATGCGGCTCATCGGCGACGGTGTCGTCGACCGCGAGGGTGTCGCCGGGCTCGCCGTACGGCTGGGGTACAGCACCCGCCAGGTCCAGCGCCAGCTCACCGCCGAGCTGGGCGCAGGCCCTGTCGCCCTGGCCCGTGCCCAGCGTGCCCACACCGCTCGGGTGCTGCTCCAGACCACCGAGCTGCCGGTGACGGAGATCGCCTTCGCGGCGGGATTCGCCAGCGTCCGGCAGTTCAATGACACGATCCGCGAGATCTACGCCGCGTCTCCGAGCGAACTCCGCGCCTGGACCGCCAGGGCCACCGCGCGGCGAGCGGGCGGGCGAGCCGGCGCACGGCGGGGCGCGGCGCCTGCGGGCGCCGGGCGGGCGCTCGCCGCCCCCGCCGGCATTCCGCTGCGGCTCGCCCACCGCGGGCCGTACGCCGCACGCGAGATCTTCGACTTCCTCGGTCAGCGGGCCGTCATCGGCATCGAGGAGATGCTCGGTGAGCCCGGCGACCGGGTCTACCGCCGGACGCTGAACCTTCCGCACGGCACCGGCGTCGCCGAGGTCCACGAGCGGACCGGCAGCCCGCCCGCCCGGCGTGGCACCCGCGGCGCGGCTGCGTTGGGCCGAGGCACTGCTGCCGGCCGAGGCGCGTACCCCGTAGCCGAGCGCACATACGCCGAAGGCGGCTGGCTCGACTGCCGGCTGCACCTCACCGATCTGCGCGATCTCACCACCGCCGTACAGCGGCTGCGGCGGCTCTTCGACCTCGACGCCGATCCGTACGCCGTCGCCGAACGCCTCGGCGGCGACCCCGAGCTGGGCGCACTGGTCCGGATGCGGCCCGGGTTGCGCTCGCCCGGGTCGGCCGAGCCCGATGAGTCGGCCCTGCGGGCCGTGCTCGGCCAGGGAGTGAGCCTCGCAGCCGGGCGGCGGCTGGCGGGCGCCCTCGTCGTGGCATACGGGGAACCGCTGCCCGCCCCCGACGGCGGACTGACCCACGTGTTCCCCACGGCCCAGCAACTGGCCGACGCACCGCTGGACGGGCTCGGCCTGCCTGCCGCGCGCCGCCGGACGCTGGGAGCTCTGGCCGCCGCGCTCGCCGACGGCACGGTCCGTCTCGACCCCGGCACCGACCGCGACACGGCCGAACAGGCTCTGCTCGCGCTGCCCGGGATCGGGCCATGGACCGCCGGCTACATCAGGATGCGGGCACTCGGCGACCCGGACGTCTCCCTGCCCGGGTACGCCCCGGCCTGCGAGCGCTGGCGGCCCTGGCGCTCGTACGCCATGCACCACCTCTGGCCACAGCGGCCCGGGGCGGCATCAACGACCTTGATTCACCAGACCACTTCGACGACCTCGGAGACGAACTCATGACGACCCTCTACACCACTGTCGACAGTCCGATCGGCGAACTGCTCCTGGTCGGCGAAGAGTCGGCCGCCGCCCCCGGGGGCACCGCCCTGGCCTCGCTCTCCGTTCCGGAGCAGCGCGGCGGAGCCCAGATCGCCCCGGACTGGCGGTGCGAGCCGGCAGCCTTCGCCGAGATCGAGCGACAGCTGAAGGCCTACTTCGCCGGTGAACTGCACTCCTTCGACCTCGAGTTCACCACCCTCGGCACGCCCTTCCGGGAGCAGGTCTGGGCCGCGCTCGACACCATCCCGTACGGCGCCACGACCACCTACGGCAAGATCGCCGCGCAGATCGGGGCGTCCCGCGCCGCTGTCCGGGCGATCGGTGGCGCCATCGGCGCGAACCCGCTGCTGATCGTCCGCCCCTGCCATCGCGTCATCGGCGCCGACGGGACGCTGACGGGCTATGCGGGCGGCCTGGAACGCAAGCAGTCCCTGCTCGCCCTCGAAGGCGCACTGAGCGCCGCGTGAGCGGTCAGTCCCCGTCTCCGTCCCCGTCGAGGCCCCAGCTGATGATCCGTCGCGGGTGGATCCGGATGACCTCCTCGCTGTAGTGGGGGCCCAGCCCGTGCGGGCCGATCAGCAGCTCGGCCTCGCCGCGGATGTCCACCCCGCGCACCTTCCACGGCTTGGTGCTGACCAGGTCGTCCACGACCAGGGCCACATGCGGATTCGCCCGCAGGTTCCGCCACTTCTTGGTGGTGCCCAGTGACCTGCCGCCGACCAGGATCGTGCCGTCCTCTTGCGGGAAGAACCCGACCGGGTTCGCCTGCGGGTGCCCCCGCGGATCGACCGTCGCCAGCCGCCCCAGGCGCTGGCTCGCCAGATAGGCGCGTTCGGCTTCGGTGAATTGGGCGTCGTTTGATGCTGGTTTGTTCGATGTGGCCATGGCGTCAGGATCACACCCGGGGGCCGGGACCGCATCGGGTCACAGACGCCGCCCGCTCAGCCCTGTTCCGGTCGGAGCTCCTCGCGGGCCACCCAGCCGCGCTCGTACGCGTGCCAGCCCAGCTGCAGCCGGGTCGTCACTCGGGCGAGCTCCATCAGCCGCTTCACCCGGCGCTGCACCGTACGCAGCCCCAGGTCCAGTTGCCGGGCGACGCTCGCGTCCGTCAGCCCGGCCAGCAGCAGCGAAAGGATCTCCAGATCGGTGCTGTCCGGGCCGCCCGGCCGTTCCTCGTACGGTGTGCCGTCCCTGCCCAGACGCAGCGGCAGAGCCCTCCGCCACACCTCTTCGAACAGGGCCGTCAGCGACTCCATGAGTCCGCTCGCACGTACCACCAGCGCGGCCGGTTCGGCGGTGCCGCGGGTGAGCGGGAGCATCGCGAGCGTACGGTCCGCGAGCACCAGGTGGGCCGGCACCCGTTCGACGACCCGTACCTGTTCGCCCCGGCCGAGTGCCGTCGCGAGGTCGCTGACGCCCGACGGGCCGGCCAGCACCTCGCGCTCGATCACCACCCGGTAGCCGACGGCAGGCTGCCGCTCGGCGCCGCTGTCGGTGCCGCTGGAACCGGTCGGAGGACCGGCGATCAGGGCGCAGACCTCCGTGGTGGCGCCGAGCCGCAGCTGCAGGCCGCGGTGCGCAACGGCACTCGCGCCGTGCACAACCTCAACGGGGTCGTGCACGGGGTCGGCCGCTTCCGCTCGGTACTCGTCGGCGAGCTGCTCCGCCGCCCGCTCGACCTCCTCCAGCTCGTGGCGCTGCCGGGTGACCAGCGCGCCGAGTGCGACCGCGGGCGGTACGGCCACCCAGCGGCCGGGGCGTGCGGAGGACTGCGCGGCCAGGCCCTGGCGCTCCAGACGGCGCAGGGTCCGTACGGTCTCCTCCTCGGGAAGCGTCAACCGGCGCGCGAGATCGGGGAGGTCGGCGGCCCCGAGCGCCACCAGCGCGCGATACGCCGACTCCTGGTCCTGGTCCAGCCCGATCGCACTCAGCATCCACGTCCTCCCCCTGGCCATGAGCCCGCAGCGGACATCATTCCTGGTTCACCCGCCCCTCCGGCAAGGTGTGCGCTGCTGCCGTGCGCCCTTCCCGTCAGGGCTGCTCCAGGGACAATGAGGGACATGAGTCAGCTGGGGGAGCGGCGCGGCCACGAGGACGACTGGTGGCGGAAGTTGTACGACGAGGAGAAGCCGGACACCGGGTCCGCCGCCGTGGCGGACACGCTCGACGACCGGTTCGACTCAGCCTCCCAGGCGTTGGGCACACGGGAGGCGGCTCAGGGCCGGCGGACTCCCGCCGGCGAGGACTGGACGCAGCGGACGGCTGAGGAAGGCGAGTGGTGGCAGGGCTCGCCCACCTCGCTCGGCGAGCCCCCGACCGGCCCGGCGCCGGAAGAATGGCCGGAACCGACATGGCCCGCTCCCTCGCGCCGGCAGGATTGCGCTGAGGAGGAAGCCGGGGTGTCGGGCACCCCCGCCGACCGGGACGAAAACCCGCCCGCGGTCCCCCAAGCCCGCGAACCTTGGGAGCCACCGGCAAGCCACCGCACGCAGCTTCCGGTACAGCCGCCACGCCGGCCCGCAGCCGATACGACCTGGGTAGACGGTGACACGCAGACGTCCGGGGGAGCTGAGCCCGCACGAGAAGGCTCTGGCCCCACCGAAGATGGCCCGCCTGCCGGAGGCGAGTCACGGCCGCCTGCCGAAGCGGAGTTCGTCGGGGCGGGCCCGCCCACCTACGAAAGCGAACCGACCACGCTGCCCGAGGCCGACCCCGGCGATCTCGGCGATCTCGTACCCGACACCGTGCTGGACGGCGCCCGCTTCGGGGCGCTCACCCTGCGAGCCGCCTCATTGCGCGGCGACTCCGCGCGCTACCGCGGTGAGCCCCGCCGCGACGCCATGCTCACCGCGCGGTTCGGCAGCGGCGAGCACGCCCTACTGCTGGTCGTCGTGGCCGGCGGCGTGCGCGGCGTGGAAGGTGCGCACCGGGCCGCCGCGCACGCCTGCCGGTGGATCGGCGCGGCCGTGGGCCGCAGCCATGCCCAGCTGGCCGAGGACATCCGGTCGGACCGGCACGCCGCGCTGAAGTCCGGGCTGCACCGGCTCACCGACCGCACCTGCGGCAAGCTCCGCGCCCGGGCGGCCGAACTCGGCGTGGACCCGGCCGAGTACATCGCCACCCTCCGGTGCCTGCTGCTTCCCGCCGACCCTCGGTGCCGTACCCGCGTGTTCTTCGGCGTCGGCAACGGCGGCCTGTTCCGGCTGCGGGACGGGGCGTGGCAGGACCTCGAGCCGCCCGTCCACGAGGAACCGCCCCCAGCCGATCCGGCGCGGCCGCCGCCCGCCGCACCCTTCCGGTTCCGGGCCTCGGTCGGCCGCCCGGGTGACACCCTGCTGCTCTGCGGCGGCGGCTTCGCCGAACCGCTGCGCGGCGAGCAGGCGCTCGCCGAACTGCTCGCCGAGCGGTGGGCCGCACCCGCGCCGCCCGGCCTCGCCGCGTTCCTCGCCGATGTCCAACTACGGGTGAAGGGGTACTCCGACGACCGTACGGCGGCCGCCGTCTGGGAGGCGTGACAGCCGCATCCGTGGGTTGATGGATCGGGAGCCGACCACAGCGATCGGCGACACGACTCCCGACCCATGACCTGAAGAGGTGGACGGATGCCGAAACAGACCGTGGCCGAGCAGTTCGTCGACATCCTGGCGCGCGCCGGGGTGCGGCGCTTCTACGGAGTCGTCGGCGACAGCCTCAATCCCGTGGTCGACGCCGTCCGCCGGAACTCCGCCGTCGAGTGGATCCAGGTCCGCCACGAAGAGGCCGCCGCCTTCGCCGCGGGCGCCGAGGCGCAGCTCACCGGGCGGCTCGCGGCCTGCGCGGGCTCCTGCGGCCCGGGCAACCTGCACCTCATCAACGGCCTGTACGACGCGCACCGTTCGTTCGCGCCCGTCCTCGCTCTCGCCTCGCACATCCCCAGCAGCGAGATCGGGTCCAGCTACTTCCAGGAGACCCACCCCGACCAGCTCTTCCGCGAGTGCAGCCACTACAGCGAGCTGATCTCCAACACCCGGCAGATGCCGCGTGTGCTGCAGACCGCCATCCAGCACGCGGTCGGCCGCGGTGGCGTCAGCGTGGTGTCCCTGCCCGGCGATATCGCGGCCCTGCAGGCGCCCGAGCGTGCCGAGGAGCATGCCCTGGTGACGTCCCGTCCGACCGTGCGCCCCAGCGACGAGGAGATCGACACCCTCGCGCGGATGGTGGACGAGGCCAAGCGGGTCACGCTCTTCTGCGGCAGTGGCACGGCCGGTGCGCACGACGAGGTGATGGCGTTCGCGGAGCGGGTGAAGGCCCCAGTGGGGCACGCGCTGCGCGGCAAGGAGCACATCCAGTACGACAACCCGTACGACGTCGGCATGAGCGGACTGCTCGGCTACGGCGCGGCGTACGAGGCCACCAACGAGTGCGACCTGCTGTTGCTGCTGGGCACCGACTTCCCGTACAACGCCTTCCTGCCGGACGACGCCAGGATCGTGCAGGTCGACGTCCGGCCCGAACACCTCGGCCGCCGCTCGAAGCTGGACCTCGCCGTGTGGGGCGATGTGCGCGAGACGCTGCGCTGCCTGACCCCGAGGGTCCAGGTCAAGACGGACCGGAAGTTCCTCGACAAGATGCTGAAGAAGCACGCCGACGCGCTCGAAGGGGTCATCAGTGCCTACACCCGCAAGGTGGAGAAGCACACTCCGATCCACCCCGAGTACGTGGCGTCCGTGCTGGACGAGGAGGCGGCGGACGACGCCGTCTTCACCGTCGACACCGGCATGTGCAATGTGTGGGCGGCCCGGTATCTGACCCCCAACGGCCGTCGCCGGGTCATCGGTTCCTTCACCCACGGCTCGATGGCGAACGCGCTGCCGCAGGCCATCGGCGCCCAGTTCCTGGACCGCCGGCGCCAGGTCATCTCGATGTCCGGCGACGGCGGATTCGCCATGCTGATGGGCGAGTTTCTCACCCTGTTGCAGTACGACCTTCCGGTGAAGATCGTCCTGTTCAACAACTCCTCCCTCGGCATGGTGGAGCTGGAGATGATGGTGTCCGGCCTGCCGGCGTACGGCACCGCCAACCGCAACCCCGACTTCGCCGCGGTCGCCCAGGCGGCGGGCGCGTTCGGCGTGCGGGTGGAGAAGCCGAAGCAGCTGCGAGGCGCGCTGCACGACGCCTTCAAGCACAAGGGGCCCGCGCTGGTGGACGTGGTGACCGACCCCAACGCGCTGTCGATCCCGCCGAAGATCAGCGCCGAGATGGTGACGGGTTTCGCGCTCTCGGCCAGCAAGATCGTGCTGGCCGGCGGGGTCGGGCGGATGGTTCAGATGGCCCGCTCGAATCTGCGGAACATCCCGCGGCCGTGAGGCGGCGTACGGTCCTCCGCGGCCTGTCCGCTGCGCCGTACGAGGGGCTTCGTTGCGCCGTACGGGTGGCAGGGCGGCTCGGGAGGGAATTCCCGGCCATGGTGAGCGGAATATCCCATATGTCGACTGTTGTTCAGCGGGGTAACCCGCGCGACCGTCCTCCCCTGATTGCCCGGCACCGTTCTCCCGGCGGTGCCGGGCATTGCCATGCCCCGTGACGGGGCATGCATCACCGTGGGGCCTGTTCGAGGTGAGCAGGACCAGTCGGCCAACGGGCGGGGGATGATGGTGCACCAGCGGACGGGGAAGCGTACCGGAGGCGGCGAAGCCAGGCCCCGGTGGACGGCCGGTCCGGCGGTGGCGGCGGCCTCGGACCAGGGGCTGCGCAGACGGCTGCGGCACTCGGAGTTGTCGGCGGTCGCCGAGATCCGGGCCGAGCTGCGTGACCTGTTGAGGCACCGGGCCTGGGGCGGAGCGGATCAGTCGGAGGTCGCCGAACTGCTCATCAGCGAACTTGTCACCAACGCCCTGGTGCACACCGACCGGGGGGCCGAGGTCAGGGCGACCCTCGTTGAGGGGCGGCTGAGTTCGGCGGCGGAGCGGCTGCGGGTGGAGGTGCGGGACTTCGTCACCGGGCGTCCGAGGTGCCGGGTGCCGGACGGCGAAGGTACGCACGGTCGGGGGCTGCTGCTGGTCCAGGCACTGGCCGATGCGTGGGGCGTGCGGCCACAGGGGCCGGGCAAGGTGGTGTGGTTCGAACTCGAGGGCGGGCCGGCCTGACGCCTGTTTCCAGGCTCTCCCCCCGGGGGATTCCGGCACCGGCGCGCTCCGCGGCCGGAGGCCGCTGAGGTCACCGCGGCCCGCTCGCGTCCCGACGGTCGGGCCGGCCCGCCCCAGCAGCCGGCGGCGCTCAGCCGAACTGCCGCTCGAGGCTCTTGAGCTTCTCCTCGAGCGAGTCGAGCCGAGGAATCGTCAGGGTGTCGTCCTCTGCGGTGAGATCGACGGTCCGCGGCCGCTCCGGCCCGTCCGCGGTCTCGCTCTCACCACCGCCTACCGCCTGCAGGGCCGGACGTGATCGCGCGGGCAGGTGTCCCTGCTCGGCTATGGCAGACTCCGCGCCGACCTGCGGGGACGCCGCGGCCAGCCCCGCGACGTCCACCTGCCGGCCGCCACGGGCGCGTCCCCACACCCGGTGCTGCCGGCTCATGGCCTTGAAGCGCGCCCGCTCCAGCTTCTGCTGGTCGCGCCGGCGCCGCCGGTCCCGCTCCTTCTCGCGCCGGTCCTCGCGGACCTCATCCACCGCCTCGTCCAGCGTCCGAACGCCTTCCAGCAGCATCAGCGACCAGGCTGCGAAGGTCTCGCGTGGCGCGCGCAGCCACCGCACGACCCGGATCTGCGGCAGCGGGCGCGGTACGAGCCCCTGCTCGCGCAGCGCCGCCCGGCGGGTCTGCTTCAGCGCCCGGTCGAAGAGCACCGCGGCCGACAGGGACATCCCGGCGAAGAAGTGCGGCGCGCCCGCGTGGTCCAGGCCCCGCGGCGCGTGCACCCAGTTGAACCAGGCCGCCGCCCCTGCGAATGTCCACACCAGCATCCGGGAGCCGAGGGCCGCGTCGCCGTGGCTGGCCTCGCGCACGGCCAGGACGGAGCAGAACATCGCCGCGCCGTCGAGGCCGAACGGGACCAGGTACTCCCAGCCACCCGAGAGGTTGAGGTTCTGCCGTCCGAAGCCGACCAGGCCATGGAAGGACAGCGCGGCGGCGACCGCGGCACAGCAGAACAGCAGCACGTACGAGGCCGTGCCGTAGACCGCTTCCTTGCGCCGCCGGCGCTCCTCGCTGCGCTCCCAGGAGTCGGCGGTGGTGTCCTCCCCGGCGCGACGGCCGCGGGTGAGGACGATCGCCGCTGCCAGGATTCCGCCGATCAGCACCGCGCCCGGAAGCACCCAGTTCAGCGACATGTCCGTAAGTCTCATCCCGTGCCCCTTGCCTCACTTCCGTCAGCGTCGTCAGGGTCGCCCGTTGACGGCTTTTGTCGGCGCCATCCTGGCGGAATTCCACCTTGCGCCAAGGGGTTTCGGCGTAACTGACCGCCATTGGCAGGCCTGGACGTTCAGATAAGGGGTTGTCGCTCGAACTCGCTGATGAACAAAGGGAGTTGTGTTCGAGTGATGTCATTCGAACGGGTGGTGTTGATCGGATCAGGTTGCGCTCAGGCGCGCGATACGCTCCGCGTCGCTGGTGCGCGGGCAGGTGACGCAGGTGTCCTGTGGCCGCAGCGTGTAGAAGAGGCAGCAGCTCGCCCGGTCACGGGCCCGTAGCGCCTCGCCGTTCGGCCCGGTCAGCTCGCGGAAGGCCGAGCCGCCGATGTACGGCGCCGTGGAGCCCGGCAGCAACCGCTCCAATTCGGCCACGGCCCGCTGCTCCTCGCCGAGGAGATGCCCGATATGCCACAGGCCCTCGACGATCTCGTCGGTCACCATGCCCCACAGGGCGTGCGGCCCGCGGCGCATGCGCGGCCCGAACCCCTCCAGCACCGGAGCGAGGTGCTCGGCCACCGCCGCCCGGACCTCCGCGCGCAGTGCCTCCTCGTCGCGGACCACCCGAGTCGAGGGCAGCGCGGCCGCCGGATCGCCCGGCAGGCAGGCGATATCGCGGAACCGTACCGTCATCCGGCCCCGGGACCGCTGGAAGGACACCTGCCCGGCCGGGATCCTGGGCACGCGGCGCAGCAGGAACCAGGGGAGGGTGATCAGCAGGCAGGCCGGCCAGGCGTACTGGTGCAGCCCGAAACTCGCCACCACATCGGGCCGGGCCTGCTGCCCGTAGACGCGCAGCAGTCGGCCGTCCTCCCAGCCGAGGAACGCCTCGAGCGCCGGGCCGCCCGCCGCCAGCTCGGTCGCCGACACCCAGCCGCCGCCCGAGCGCGGTGCCTCCTCGGTCACGCGCAGCCCCGGGAACACCTCGGTCAGCCGGGCGTACGCCTCGCTGACGAGGGGCGAGAGGGCGGTCGCCGCCGCCGGTTGTACGGACATGCGGGACCACCGATCACGCGACCTTGCAGAGGTAAGCCTTACCTTATCCAAGTGATCGAGGTTTGAACTCGAGCGGGCCCCGCCTATGGTTCTGGGGGACGTCAGGAAGGGGCGTCGCCAGAACTGGAACGGAGCCCTCATGGAGCAGGCGAGAGCCGACGCCGCCGCGCCGCGCCTGCGCTCGCGGATACCCGCACATGACACTGCGCCGAACGTGGCGGCTCCGGTTCCGCATCCCGGGGGAGAGGCCGGTCCTGGGGGAGAGGTCAGAGGAGAACACGGGCACAGTGAGCCGCCCGCCCCTCCCTGCCCCGCGCCCCGCAAGCCCCTGCAGCGCCACTCCGTCCGCGCGCAGATCCTCGACGCCCTGCGGCACGCCCTGGTCACCGGCGAGCTGGCCCCCGGAACGGTGTACTCCGCCCCCGCCCTGGCTGCGCGGTTCGGCGTCTCGCCGACGCCCGTCCGCGAGGCCATGCAGCGGCTCGCCGCCGAGGGCGCCGTCGAGGTCGTCCCCAACCGGGGCTTCCTGGTGGCCCGGCGCAGCGCTCGCGATCTCGCCGAGCTCGCCGAGATCCGGGCCCTGCTCGAGGTGCCGGTGGTGCTCAAGCTCGCGCGGACCAGGCCGCCGGAGACGTGGGACGAACTGCGGCCGCTCGCCGCCGAGACCGTCGCGGCAGCGGCCCGCGGTGACCGAGCCGCCTACGCCGAGGCGGACCGGGCCTTCCATGGCGCCCTGCTCGGCCTGACCGGGAACCGGCACCTCGTCCTGCTCGGCGATGATCTGCACCTGCGGGCCCAGGGTCCGGTCGCCGATGGCGCGATCGTCCGCGCTACCGACCTGCTGGCTCATGCGGCGGAGCACACCGCGCTGCTGGACGCCCTGGCGGCGCACGATGTCGCGGCCGTCGAGCGGCTCATACGGGAACATCTCGCCAACAAGCGCCGAACTCGCTGAATTTCTTTCTCCGATTCGGCTAACGGCCGCTCTTCCTCTTGTACAACTCTGTGGTTGTCTCATTTTTTGCGCTCCCACAGGATCCCCGAAACCCGCGCGACAGGCGGGGGTGCGACGGGATCTCCAGGAGGAGCCAATGGGCCGATTGATCAGTCAGCTGTGTCGCCGTAAACCGCTGGACAGCATGATCGCCGAGGCGGATTCGTCCTCCGCCGGGAACGCGTCCGGTGCCTCGCTCCAGCGCAGTATGGGGCTGTGGCAGTTGACGCTGCTGGGCATCAGCTCGGTCGTCGGCACCGGAATCTTCTTCGTTCTGGGCACGAGCGTCCCCAAGGCCGGCCCGAGCGTCATCCTCTCCTTCGTGCTCGCGGCAGTCGTCGCCGGGTTGGCGGCGCTGTGCTACGTCGAGTTGGCCGGCGTGGTCCCGGTGGCCGGCAGCACGTACTCCTACGCGTACGCCTCGCTCGGTGAAGGCACCGCGTACCTCGTCGCCTGGTGCCTGATCCTCGAATACGGCGTGGCGGTCTCCACCGTCGCCGTCAGCTGGGGCCAGTACCTCAACGAAGTCTTCGGCACCCTCTTCGGCTTCACCCTGCCGGACGCCATCAGCCAGCCGCCGGGAGCCGGCGGCGTGGTCAACATCCCCGCGCTGGTGGTCGTCCTGCTGTGCTCGCTGCTCCTGGCGCGTGGCACCCGTGAGTCCGCGGCCGTCAACGCGGTGATGGTCGCCGTCAAGATCGGCGTGCTGGTGCTCTTCGTCGCCGTCGCGCTGACGGCCTTCAACGCCCAGCACTTCAGCGACTTCGCGCCGCAGGGCTTCGCCGGCATCAGTGCGGCCGCTTCGGGTGTCTTCTTCAGTTACGTCGGCTTCGACACCGTCTCCACCGCCAGCGAGGAGGTGCGCAACCCGCGGCGCACCATCCCACTCTCGCTGCTGCTCACCCTCGGCGCGGTCACCGTTCTCTACATCCTTGTCTCCATCGCCGCCGTCGGGGCCCAGCCGGCCGCGAAGTTCGGCCGGCAGGCGGATGCGGGCGAAGCCGTCCTCGCCCAGATCCTGCGGGACGTCACGGGTTCGAGCTGGCCCGCGCTGCTGCTGTCGGCCGGAGCCGTCATCTCCATCTTCAGCGTCGTCCTCGTCACCCTCTACGGACAGACCCGGGTCCTGTTCTCCATGGCCCGCGACGGGCTGGTGCCGCAGCTGTTCCGCCGGGTCGACCGCAAGCGGCACACCCCGGTGCACAACACCTGGATCGTGGGGGCGCTGGTCGGCGCTCTGGCGGCGTTCGTGCCGCTCCAGTACCTCGCCGACCTCACCAGCATGGGAACGCTGGTCGCCTTCGTCGCCGTGGCGGCCGCGGTCGTCGTCCTGCGCCGCATCGCGCCGGACGCGCCGCGCTCGTACCGGGTGCCGCTGTACCCGGTGGTGCCGGTGCTGTCCGCGCTCGCCTGCCTCTACCTCGCCTACGAGCTGCCTGGCATCACCTGGACGCTCTTCGGAGTGTGGCTGCTGCTCGCCGCGGGCCTGTACCTGGCGTTCGGCCGCCGTAACTCGGCGCTGGGCGCGGAGGTGTCCCCGCAGGAGCGGGAGCCGGTGCCGGCAAAGCAGGTCTGAGCCCGCAGTCGGCCCATTGCCGGTGCGCCGGCGTCGACCGACGCCGGCGCAAGGCCGGGCGCCTCAGGGTGCTTTGCGCCGGGCGTTTCCCCGCCCACCCGCCCCCTTTGCAGGGGCGGGTGGGCCGCGCGCCGGCTGCTGCGGCCAGCGCGCGCAGGCCCCTGGGGCGCGCCAGGCGGCTGGGGCGCGCCAGGCGGCTGGTGCAGCGCTTTCGCGGCGGCCTCCGCAGCGCGCACGGCGGACGCTGCCGGCGAGCGGCGGCCAACCGGCCATCGCCTGACGTGTCGTCAACTACCAAGCCACGTACGTCGCGCGGCGGCCACGAGCCGCAATTCCAGCCACGCGGCCAGGCGTACGTCCGGGTCGTCGAGGTCGACGCGGAAGAGCTCGCGGACCCGCCGCAGCCGGTACCGCACGGTGTTGGGATGCACCCGCAGCCGCGCTGCGGCGTCCGCGATGTCTCCCACCGCCTCCAGCCACGTGGTGATCGTGACGGCGTAGTCCGTGCCCTGCTCGCGGTCGTGCGCCAGCAGTTCGGCCAGGCCCGGCAGTCGCAGCCACGGTTCCCGCTCCAGCTCGTCGCCGAGCCGGTCCAGCAGCACCCGGTGGCGCACGTCCTCGGCGGTCGCCGCCGGCCCGGCGTGGCCGTCGGGCGCCGTGGCCCGCAGCACATCGTCGGCCTCGCGCCGCAGCGCAGCCGGGCGCAGCAGATCGCCGTACGGGCGGGTGACCGCGGCCCGCACCGGTCCGCCCACCGCCGAGCGCACCGCGGCCAGCGCGGCGTCGGCGAACCGCCGAGCGGCGCCCGCGTCCGCAGGGAGCAGCACATAGACGGCGTGAGCGGTCGCCGCGACCGTCGCGTCCGGCCGGTGGGCGGCGCAGTAGCGCACCAGGACCGACTCGACGTGTGCGACCAGAGCCGTCCCACTGCCCCCGTCCGGCCCCGAGCCCAGTGCGAAGGCGGTCAGACAGAGGCCGTCCCCGGGTCGCAGACCCAGCCGGGCCGCCGCCTCGTCGGCCTGCGGCCCGTACCCGTTCAGCACCGCGCGCAGCGTGTCCCGGCGCATCCGCTGCTCGGCCTCCGGGGCGTTCAGCGCCCGCAGCAGATGCGGCGCGGCCAGCCGGGCACCGTCCAGCAGTGCCGCCTCCGCCTCGGCGCCCAGCCCGCCGTCCGGCTCGATGGCCCACAGCGTGCCCAATGGCAGCGCGCCCGCCCGTACGGCGACGGCCGCGCGCGCCAACTCCTCGCCCTGCCGGGGGAATCGGACGACGCCCGGCGCGGCGAGCACCTCGCGGTACTGCCGGCGCTGCTCCGGCATGTCCGGCACCCGGCGCTGCAGGATGCCGCGCTCGCGCAGGGCGTCGATGCGCTGTCCCGGGATGTGGGAGTAGGCCACGACCCGCTGGTCCAGGTCCTCGACGGCCACCGAACCGCCCACCACGGCGGCGAGCGAGTCGGCCAGCGCGAACAGCGCCTCGCCGCCGGCCGGGGCGTACGCGGCCGCGTCCCCGACGCCGTACGCCGCCAGCGCGCAGCTCAGCGCCGCGTCCACCTGCCGCCAGGGGAGCGCGTCCCCGGCCTCGAGCACCGCGATGCCGCAGCTGCCCGCCTCCGCCACCAGCGGCGCCGGGTCCTGCCCGCGGCTTTTGACGACCACCGCCGCGTAGCCCTGCCGTGCCGCCTGCCGCAGCACGGACCGCGAGCGCGGATCCGCGGGCCCCGCGCCGACGAGCAGCAGCAGGGCGGCGGGCACCGGGGGGAGGGGATCGCCGGGGTCGTGGATCACCGTGCCGCGGACCGGTACGTCCAGCCCGGCCGGGGCCGCGAGCGCCCGCACGATCGCCGCGCTGTCCGGGCTCTCGAGCAGCAGCCGCAGCGAGCCGGCCGCCCGCTCGTCCGGCAGACCGGCGCTGACCGGGTTTGTGAGATCGGACAACGCACACCTCGAATCCTGAGCCGATCGGCACGGGCGGCCTCTGGGGCGGGCCGCCAGGATAAGGCCCGATTCCGAGCCGAAGGAGCCGTTGTGACGCCTGTCACCGACCAGCCCGCCGCCACCGCCGCCGATCTCGTGGGACTCTTCCCTCCCGGCTCTCACCTGGACGAAGACGGTGAGCTGGTCGTCGCCGGCTGCCGCGTGACCGACCTCGCCGCGCACTTCGGCACGCCCGCGGTGGTCGTCGACGAGGGTGCGCTGAGGGAGGGGGCCCGGCGGTATGTACGGGCCCTGGCGGAGCATTGGCCGAACAGCCAAGTGGTCTTCGCGTCGAAGTCCTTCCCGTGCACGGCGGTCGTCCGCGTGCTGGTCGAGGAGGGCCTGGGTGTCGATGTCGCGGGCGGCGGGGAACTCGTCACCGCGGTCGCCGCCGGAGCCGACCCGGCTGCCATCGTCGTCCACGGCAACGCCAAGACCGAGGATGAGCTGGCCTTGGCGCTGCGTGCCGGCGCGGGCACGATCGTCGTCGACAACTTCGACGACATCGACCGCCTGGAGCGCCTGGTCGCGGCGCGGGGCGGCGAGCAGAGGGTTCTGCTACGGGTGATGCCGGACGTCGAAGCGGACACCCACGAGGCGATGGCCACCGGACACCGGGGCTCGAAGTTCGGCCTGGCGGTGCCTGACGCGGTCCGGGCCGCGGCCCGGCTGCGGGCCGGCGAGCGGCTGCGGCTGGACGGCCTCCATGTGCACGTGGGATCCCAGCTGCTGGACACCGAGCCCTTCGCGAGGGCGGTGGAGGCGGTCGGCGCCATCGGGGAGCTGGGGGAGCACGCGGTGTACGACCTCGGTGGCGGGCTCGGCGTGCGTTACACGTACGCGGACCAGCCGCCGACGATCGAGGAGTACGTACGGACGTTGACGGACGCCGCTCGCAAGCATCTTCCGGCGACGGCCCGCATCCTCATCGAGCCCGGCCGTTCCCTGGTGGCCGGCGCCGCCACGACCCTCTACCGGGCCGTCACCGTCAAACGCGGACCGCGCACGCTCGTGGCCGTGGACGGCGGCATGGGGGACAACCTCGAACCGATGCTGTACGGGCAGCGCTTCGAGGCCACGGTCGCCACGCGGGTGGGCGGCGGCAGGGCCTGTGACCTCGTCGGCCGGCACTGCGAGTCCGGCGACACCCTGATCCGCGACGTCCCGCTGCGCGACCCGCGCGTCGGTGACGTGATCGCCGTCCCGGTCACCGGGGCGTACTGCTACTCGCTCTCGAACAACTACAACGGCGCCCGCCGTCCCCCGGTGGTCTTCTGCCACGCCGGTGAGGCCCGCGAGGTGGTGCGGCGTGAGACGTACGAGGACCTGCTGCGCCGCGACGTGTGACCCCGGCGGGGCCGCGGCGCGCGTTTCCAGCCCGCCCGTAAGGCGGGCGGGGAAGAGACCGGGCGTGGAGTGCCGGGCACGGAGGCTGGGCGGGGGCCGCGTCAGCTGACGGGGGGTCGGGAGCGTGTGTCCTGACCCCACTGAGGCCGGGCGGCGCCGGCTTCGAGCACGTGCTCCCGCAGGACCTCGACCCTGAGCATGCCATGCCGGGCGGCAGGCCGTTACGCCGCCGGGGCGGTGTCCAGTTCGTCGGCGAGCCAGTGGGGTACGCCGAGCAGCCGCACCAGGCGATGTGCCTCCACGCGGAGCTGGGCCGCCTCCGCGTCCGGCTGCACCTCGGCGAGGGCCATCAGCGCCGGGGCGATGCCGACCAGATAGCCCAGCTCCTCGCGGATACGCAGCGACTGGGCGAAACCGTGCCGGGCCTCCGCCAGATTGCCCTCCTGCTTCGCCATGGCCGCGAGATGCCGCCAGGTGAAGGAGAGCAGCAGGTCGTCGCCGTTCGCGGTCGCTCCCGCGTGCGCGCGGGCGAAGGCGGCCTGCGCACCAGCCGGGTCCTGTGCGAGATGCTGGGCGACCAGGCCGCGCCGGAAGTTCAGCAGTGGTCTGGTCGGTGAGCCCGAGGTGAGCAGCGCGGCCGCGCGGCCCAGGGCGGACCGCGCCTCATCCGCCCGGTCCCGTACCCCGAACAGCGTGGAGGCGTACGCGAGACAGCCCCGCTCGCAGGCGGCCGCGCCGCGCTCCTCATCGGTGAGGGCGAGGGCCTCCGCCGCCCGCAGCGCATCCTCTGCCGTCTCCCACCCCGCGGCGGTGAACATGCACTGCTCGATCAGCACCGCGGTCCGTTGCAGTGCTGCTGCCGGAGAGGCGACGGCCGACGGGGCGAGCAGGGCGGCCGCGTCGTTCCAGCAGCCGCGCGAGCGCAATCGCCACACGGCGTCCTGAGTCGGGTCCTCTCCCCAACCCGTACCGGAATCCGACGAACCAGACCGTGACATGGCGGTGTCCGCCACATTCCCTCCCCAAGCGCGCCGTCGAGCCGGAAGTCGTGGCGGAAATCTCAGCACGAAATCCGCTGCCCAGCCAAGGGGGTGGGTGAATTGATTCACAAACTGGGGTCGAAGTGGCCTGAGTTCCGTGTCAGCTCATCCGCAGGGCCAGGAAGAAGTCGAGCTTGTCCTCCAGCCGCGCCAGGTCGCGTCCGGTGAGCTGCTCGATCCGCCCCACTCGGTACCGCAGCGTGTTGACGTGCAGATGCAGCCGGGCCGCGCAGCGCGTCCACGACCCGTCGCACTCCAGGAACGCCTCCAGGGTCGGGATCAGCTCCGCCCGGTGGCGGCGGTCGTACTCCCGCAGCGGGTCCAGCAGCCGCGCGGTGAACGCGCGCCGTACGTCGTCCGGGACGAACGGCAGCAGCAGGACGTGAGAGGCGAGCTCCTGGTGGCCGGCCGCCGCCACCCGCCCCACGCGCGCCGCCGCGACCCGGCGGGCGTGCCGGGCCTCCTCCAGAGCGCCCCGCAGACCCTCCGCGGAGTGCACGGCGGCACTGACACCTATCGTCAGCCGGCCGTCGCCGTCGAGCCCGCGCGAGAGCGGTTCGCCGACCGCCGCCAGCAGCTGACCGGCCTGCAGCCCCTCCGGGGCGGCTCCCTCCGTGCTGTCGGGCACCGCGGGCAGCGGCACCAGTGCCACCGCCTCGTCGCCGGTGTGCGCCACCGCGATCCGGTCCGATGGCTCCGGCCCGCCCATCCACGGATCGACCAGGATCTCCTCCAGCAGCGACTGGGTGACCGGCCCGCCCTCGACGGGGCTGTCCTCCCACTCGACCCGGGCCACGACCACCTGCCAGTGCGGCGCGGTGCCGAGCCCCGGCAGCAGTACCGGCGCGGCCACCCGCAGCCGGGCGGCCACCTCCGCCGGCGCGGCCCCGGTCTGCACCAGCTCCAGGACCTCCTGGGCCAGCCGGCGCCGTACCGTACGGGCGGCCTCCCGCCGGTCGCGTTCGACCGCGATCAGCTGGGTGACCCCGTGCAGCAGGTCCAGCCGCTCCTCCGGCCAGTCCCCGGCGTCCGCCTCCACGGCCAGCAGCCAGTCCGACAGGACCGTCTCGCGCACATCCCGCCCGCTCGGGGCGCCACGGCTTTCGCTGCGGACCGGGAAGAGGGAGTACGTGCTCCCG
Organism: Streptomyces sp. HSS9-12; assembly: GCF_054963655.1. NCBI lineage: Bacteria > Bacillati > Actinomycetota > Actinomycetes > Kitasatosporales > Streptomycetaceae > Streptomyces > Streptomyces sp. HSS9-12. The sequence continues at coordinate 201,287 of NZ_JBUEGC010000002.1, forward strand.
TGGGCGACCAGCCGGTGCGGGCCGCGGCGCCCGGCGCGCGTCGCCGCGAGGTGCTCGCCCGCCAGCGCCGTGCACACCGCCGGGGGCAGTTCGTGACCCTCGCCGTCCAGGCCCGGCCCCGCGATCTGCCGGCCGGTGGGGGACAGCACCCAGGCGCGCAGATCGAGGTCGCTGCCCAGCAGGTCCAGGACCACCTCCGGGCCGCCGCCCGCGGGCCCGGCCGTCATCATCCGGCGGTGCCGGTCCACAACGGCCGCCAGGTCCCCGGCGCGCTCGCTGGAGACCTGCCGCACCACGTGTTCGGTGATGGTCGCGAAGGCCACGTCCTCGCTGACCGCGAACAGCGGCAGCCGGTTGCGGGCGCAGGCCACCACCAGATCGTCCGGTATGGCGCCCAATTCGGCCTCGCCCGCCGCGAGTCCGGCCACCCCGGCCTGGTTCAGGATGCGGACGAAGCGCTCGGACTCCTCCGGCTTGCGCCGCCAGGCCAGGCCGGTGAGGACCAGTTCGCCGCCGGACAGATAGCGGCTCGGGTCGCGCAGGTCTGTGGTCATCACGCCGCGCACCGTGCGGTCCAGCTCGTCCTCGCCGCTCAGCAGCCGAAGGCCCAGTGCGTCGGTCTCCAGCAGTGCGCGCAGCCGCATCTCGTCGCCCGCCGATCGTTTGTGTGGTGCCAGTTCAATGCTGCGAGGTTAAGAAACCCCGTCTTTCGTTCGAATCTACAAGACGCGGCCTGTGGCCAGCCAACCGCTTCATGGTTTCCGTGACTGCACTCGATAGGCCCGGCTCTGTGTACTGGGCGCACGCGGCGTGAACAGGACGTGAACGACACCAGCTGGGGCCGGTACCCGCCGATACTCCCCGGGCTGGACCGAGCTGGACCGGACAACCCCCATTCGTAGAAGAGAGCCACCCATGGACTTCCTTCGCCCCGCCAGCTGGGAGGAGGCGCTCGCCGCGAAGGCCGAGCACCCCACTGCTGTGCCCATCGCGGGCGGCACCGATGTGATGGTCGAGATCAACTTCGACCACCGTCGGCCGGAGTACCTGCTCGACCTGAACCGTATCCCCGAGCTGCGGGAGTGGGAGGTCGGCGAGGAGAACGTCCGGCTCGGTGCGTCTGTGCCCTACACGCAGATCATGCAGGATCTGCGTACCGAACTGCCGGGGTTGGCGCTTGCCTCCCATACGGTCGCCTCCCCGCAGATCCGTAATCGTGGCGGCGTCGGCGGCAACCTCGGCACCGCATCGCCGGCAGGTGACGCGCACCCGGCGCTGCTGGCCGCGGGTGCCGAGGTCGAGGTCGAGTCCGTCCGTGGCAGCCGGTTCATCCCGATCGACGAGTTCTACAAGGGCGTGAAGCGCAACGCGCTCGCCGCAGACGAGCTGATCAAGACCATCCACATCAAGAAGGCCGAGGGCCCGCAGCAGTTCTCCAAGGTCGGCACCCGCAACGCGATGGTGATCGCGGTGTGCGCCTTCGGCTTGGCTCTCCACCCCGGGACCCGGACCGTACGGACCGGCATCGGCTCCGCCGCACCCACGCCCGTCCGGGCCCGTGGGGCCGAGGAGTTCCTGGCCGCCGCGCTGGAGGAGGGCGGCTTCTGGGAGAGCGGCAAGACCATCACCCCCTCGATCGCCAAGCAGTTCGCGGAGCTGGCCGCGGGCGCCTGCAATCCGATCGACGACGTGCGCGGCAGCGCGAAGTACCGGCGCCACGCGGTCGCCGTCATGGCCCGCCGGACCCTCGGCTGGACCTGGGACGAATACCGCGGCTTCGGCGACAGCAAGAAGGGGATCGAACGATGCGCGTGAACTTCACGGTCAACGGCCGCGCGGTGGAGGCCGACGACGTATGGGAGGGCGAGAGCCTGCTCTACGTCCTGCGTGAGCGCCTTGGGCTGCCGGGGTCGAAGAACGCCTGCGAGCAGGGCGAGTGCGGCTCGTGCACCGTGCGCCTCGACGGCGTTCCGGTGTGTTCCTGCCTGGTCGCCGCCGGCCAGGTGGAGGGCCGCGAGGTCGTCACGGTCGAGGGCCTGGCCGAGTACGCCAAGCAGCGTGCGGCAGGCGGATGCGCGTCGGGCGCCTGTGGCACCAGCGTGAGCGACGCCCAGCACTGGCAGGCCAAGCCTCCGTCGGACTCCCAGATCGGCGAGAACGCCGAACTCTCCCCGATCCAGCGGGCGTTCATCGACGCCGGCGCCGTCCAGTGCGGCTTCTGCACCCCGGGCCTGCTCGTCGCCGCCGATGAGCTGCTGGAGCGCACCGCCTCCCCGAGCGACGCCGACATCCGTGAAGCGCTGTCGGGCAACCTGTGCCGCTGCACGGGCTACGAGAAGATACTCGACGCGGTCCGCCTCGCGGCCGCCCGCGGCGAGGCCGAGACCGCAGGAACGGGGGCCTGACATGGGCGGCGTCACCCGTACACCCACCAACCTCACCCAGGGCAGCACCAAGGGCGGCATCGGCGAGTCCACCCTCCGCCCCGACGGCACCCTGAAGGTGACCGGCGAGTTCGCGTATTCCTCGGACCTGTGGCACGAGGACATGCTGTGGGGCTTCACCCTCCGCAGCACCGTCGCGCACGCCGAGATCAAGTCCATCAACATCGCCGAGGCCCTGGGGACCCCCGGTGTCCACGCCGTACTGACCTACGACGACCTGCCCACCGAGGTGAAGAACTACGGCCTGGAGATCCAGGACACCCCGGTCCTCGCGGCCGGCAGGGTCCGGCACCACGGTGAGCCGGTGGCCCTGGTCGCCGCTGACCACCCGGAGACCGCGCGCCGCGCCGCCGCGAAGATCCAGATCGAGTACGTGGAGCTGCCCGTCGTCACCGACGAGGCCTCCGCCCTCGCCGAGGACGCCCCACTGCTGCACCCCGGCCGCACCGACCACCACGCCCCGCACGTCCCGCACCCGAACATCCTCCACCGCCAGCCGATCATCCGCGGCAACGCCGACGAGGCGGCCAAGCGCGCCGATGTGATCGTCTCCGGTGAGTACGTGTTCGGCATGCAGGACCAGGCCTTCCTCGGCCCCGAGTCCGGCCTCGCCGTGCCCGCTGAGGACGGCGGCGTCGACCTCTATGTCGCCACCCAGTGGCTGCACTCGGACCTGCGCCAGATCGCCCCCGTGCTCGGTCTGCCCGAGGAGAAGGTGCGGATGACGCTCTCCGGCGTCGGCGGCGCCTTCGGCGGCCGCGAGGACCTGTCGATGCAGATCCACGCCTGCCTTCTCGCCCTGCACACGGGCAAGCCGGTCAAGATCGTCTACAACCGGTTCGAGTCCTTCTTCGGCCATGTGCACCGGCACCCTGCCAAGCTCTGGTACGAGCACGGCGCGACCAGGGACGGCAAGCTCACGCACATCAAGTGCCGGATCGTGCTGGACGGCGGCGCGTACGCCTCCGCCTCCCCGGCCGTCGTCGGCAACGCCTCGTCGCTGTCCGTCGGCCCGTACGTGGTCGACGACGTCGACATCGAGGCCATCGCGCTCTACACCAACAACCCGCCGTGTGGCGCGATGCGCGGCTTCGGGGCGGTCCAGGCGTGCTTCGCCTACGAGGCCCAGATGGACAAGCTCGCGGCGAAGCTCGGCATGGACCCCGTCGAGTTCCGGCAGCTCAACGCCATGGAGCAGGGCACGATCATGCCCACCGGCCAGGTCGTGGACTCCCCGGCCCCGGTCGCCGAGCTGCTGCGCCGCGTCAAGGCGATGCCGCTTCCGCCGGAGAAACAGTGGGAGGTCGCCGGCGGCCAGGCGGACATACGGGCCCTGCCGGGCGGTCTGTCCAACACCACCCACGGCGAGGGCGTCGTCCGCGGCGTCGGCTACGCGGTCGGTATCAAGAACGTCGGCTTCTCCGAGGGCTTCGACGACTACTCCACCGCCCGTGTGCGGCTGGAGGTCGTGGGCGGTGAGCCGGTCGCCATGGTGCACACCGCCATGGCCGAGGTCGGCCAGGGCGGTGTCACCGTGCACGCCCAGATCGCCCGTACCGAACTCGGCGTCACGCAGGTGACCATCCACCCCGCCGACACCCAGGTCGGCTCCGCCGGCTCCACCTCCGCCTCCCGCCAGACGTACGTCACGGGCGGAGCGGTGAAGCACACCTGTGCGGCCGTCCGCGAGAAGGTGCTGGAGATCGGCCGGCGGAAGTTCGGCTCGTACCACCCGGCATGGGCCACCGCCGAACTCCTGCTGGAGGGCGGCAAGGTCGTCACCGACGGCGGCGAGGTCCTCGCCACCCTGGTGGACGTCCTGGAGGGCGAGTCGGTGGACATCGAGCTCGAGTGGCGCCACCGCCCGACCGAGGCCTTCGACCTACGCACCGGACAGGGCAACGGCCACGTCCAGTACTCCTTCGCCGCGCACCGCGCGGTCGTCGAGGTGGACACCGAACTCGGCCTGGTCAAGGTCATCGAGCTGGCCTGCGCCCAGGACGTCGGCAAGGCGCTCAACCCGCTGTCCGTCGTCGGCCAGATCCAGGGTGGCACCACCCAGGGCCTCGGCGTGGCGGTCATGGAGGAGATCATCGTCGACCCGAAGACCGCGAAGGTGCGCAACCCCTCCTTCACGGACTACCTGATCCCCACGATCCTCGACACCCCGACCATCCCGGTCGACGTACTCGAACTGGCCGATGAGCACGCGCCCTACGGTCTGCGTGGCATCGGCGAGGCCCCGACCCTGTCGTCCACTCCGGCCGTCCTCGCGGCGATCCGGAACGCGACGGGGCTGGAGCTCAACAAGACGCCGGTGCGCCCGGAGCATCTCACCGGCACCTGATCGGGTCTCCGGGAGGGCGGCGTGGGGAACCCAACCGCACCGCCCGGAGCATCCACCTGGTAACCACCCCCCACCCCCCGCACGTACCGCTTCCGCTCGGCGGTACGCACAACCCACGCACCACCCCCCGCAGTACCCACGCAGTACGACGTTCGCCTCGGGCCGTCCCCCGGGTCGTGCAGCCGTAAAACGATCCCAAATCCCGCACCCTCCGCTCCCCGCGGATCGTGCGGGTGCCCCTTTGAACCTTGGGAGTCAGGCACCATGACCCAGTCGTCAGCAGAGCCGAAGACCACGGCGGAGGAGGCGGGCGAAGGCTCCCGCCAGCCCGCCGGCCGGTCTTGGCTCGACCGGTACTTCCACATTTCCGACAGAGGATCCACGGTCGCGCAGGAGGTGCGCGGCGGCATCACCACGTTCATGGCGATGGCCTACATCCTCCTGCTGAACCCGGTGATCCTCGGTGTGCCCGACGTGACCGGGCATACGCTCGACCGCGGGCAGCTGATCACGGCGACCGCGTTCGCCGCGGCCGTCACCACGATCGTGATGGGGCTCGTCGGCAATGTGCCGCTGGCCCTCGCGGCCGGCCTGGGCGTCTCCGCCGTGGTCGCCTTCCAGGTCGCACCACAGATGACCTGGTCCAGCGCCATGGGCATGTGCGTCATCTACGGTCTGTTGATCGTCCTGCTGGTCGTCACCGGCTTGCGCGAGCTGATCATGAACGCCATACCTCTGGCGCTCAAGCACGCGATCACCATGGGCATCGGCCTGTTCGTCGCCCTCATCGGTCTGGTCCAGGCGGGCTTCGTCACCGGCACCGCGGCCGATGGTGTGGCCGGCGCCAAGCCGTTGCAGCTCGGCGTACACGAGACCCTGACCGGCTGGCCCGTCCTCTGCTTCGCCCTCACCGTTCTGCTGATCTTCGCCCTCCAGGTGCGCAAGGTGCCCGGCGCGATCCTGCTGGGCATCGTGGGCGGCACGGTCTTCGCGGCCGTGGTCCACCAGGTCTTCGGCCTCGACAAGAAGGCCTGGGGCGGGCTGAACGCCCCCGAGATCAGCGGCAGCATCATCAGCACGCCCGACTTCGGGCTCTTCGGCAACGTCTCCTTCGGCGGCTTCGGTCATGCCGGTGCGATCACGGTGGGCGTCATCGTCTTCACTCTGGTGCTGGCGGGCTTCTTCGACGCCATGGGCACCATCATCGGCATCGGCCAGCAGGCCAACCTGGCCGACGCGTACGGCCGGATGCCCGGTCTGAGCAAGGCTCTGGCCATCGACGGGGCCGGCGGTGCGTTCGGCGGCCTTGCGGGTGCCTCGGGCCAGACCGTGTTCGTGGAGTCCACCGCGGGCGTCGGCGACGGTGCGCGCACGGGTTTCGCCAGCGTCGTCACCGGTATCGGTTTCACGCTCGCGCTCTTCTTCACCCCGCTGGCCCAGATCATCCCGAGCCAGGTCGCGGCCGCCGCCCTTGTCGTCATCGGCTCGATGATGCTCAGCAACGCCAGGCACATCGACTGGAGTGACCCGGCGACGTCCATCCCGGTCTTCCTGACGACCGTCCTGATGCCGTTCACCTACTCCATCACCGTCGGCATCGCCGCCGGCTCCATCGCCTACGTCGTGATCAAGGCGGCGCAGGGCAAGTGGCGGCAGCCCGGCTGGCTGATGTGGGTGCTGGCCGGCGTGTTCCTGGTCTTCTTCTCGCTCGGTCCGATCGAGAGCTGGCTGGGAGTCAAGTAACAGCCCACGACCCCCTTCACCCATCTGTCATCTGTAAGGAGCCCCCATGCTGGAGATCGCCGACGAGCTGGGCCGGTGGTGCGAGCGGGGACGCGACTTCGCCGTCGCCACGGTGGTGGCCACGGGCGGCAGTGCGCCCCGCCAGCCCGGCGCGGCCCTCGCCGTCGACTCCGACGGCACGGCCATCGGGTCGGTCTCCGGCGGGTGTGTGGAGGGGGCCGTCTACGAACTGTGCCGGCAGGCCCTCGAGACGGGTGCGTCCGTGCTCGAACGCTTCGGGTACAGCGACGAGGACGCCTTCGCGGTCGGCCTGACCTGCGGCGGCATCATCGACATCCTCGTCACCCCGGTACGGGCGAGCGGCTCCCCGGTGGACAGCACCAACCGGGAGACGCTCGCCTCGGCGCTGACCGCCGCCGCCCGTGGCCGGGCGGCGGCGGTGGTGCGCATCGTCCAGGGCCCGGCTGAGCTGCTGGGCCGGGCCCTGTACGTACGCTCCGACGGCAGTTACGCCGGAACCCTCGGCGGCCACCGCGAGCTGGACCGTACGGCGGCCGAGGAGGCGCGGGCGCTGCTCGACGCGGGCCGCACCGCGACCGTCGAGATCGGCGCCGACGGCAGCCGCTGCGGGCAGCCGGTGGTCCTGCTCGTCGAGTCGAGCGTCCCGCCGCCCCGCATGATCGTCTTTGGCGCGATCGACTTCGCCTCGGCCCTGGTCAGGGTCGGCAAGTTCCTGAACTACCACGTCACGGTGTGCGACGCCCGGCCCGTCTTCGCGACCGCGGGGCGGTTTCCCGAGGCCGACGAGATCGTCGTCGACTGGCCGCACCGCTATCTCGACTCGCAGGAACTGGACGGCCGTACGGTCCTGTGCGTGCTCACGCACGACGCGAAGTTCGACGTCCCGCTGCTGGAGCGGGCCCTGAAGCTCCCGGTCGCCTATGTCGGCGCGATGGGGTCGCGCCGTACGCATCTCGACCGCCTGGACCGACTGCGCGAGGCGGGTGTCACGGAGCTGGAGCTGGCCCGGCTGCGCTCCCCGATCGGCCTGGACCTGGGCGCCCGTACGCCCGAGGAGACGGCCCTGTCGATCGCCGCGGAGATCGTCGCCGACCGGCGCGGCGGCTCGGGCGTCCCGCTCACCGGCGCCCACACTCCGATCCACCATGACGCGGCCCCGGCGGCGGGCCGCATCGGCTCGGTGGCCTGAGCCGCCGGGGCCGGAACACGGGCCGGAACGGCGCCGCCTTCCTGACCGGCGCCGCCTTCCTGACCGGCGGCGCCTTTCCGTATGCCTGCCCCGCGGCGGTTTGGGCCCCAGCCCCGCGGGCATTTCACACCTGGGCTGAGCTGCGCTGCCCGCATCGCCGACGGTGGAATACCCGCGGGCGGTGACCCATGGCCACACAGGGCGGAGCAGTGCTAGAAAAGGCACGTGTTCGGCAGTTTTGCCCGATTTCGTGGTGTATCGGTGCGATCAGTTGTCGGCAAGCGACCGCGAAGCGTTGCCGGGCAGGTCTTCATCCTGCAGGTGGCGGTTGTCCTGGTGCTCGCGATCGCCGCGCTGCTGACAGTCGTGTTCCAGGCCCGGCACGACAGCGACAGGGAGGCCCGGAGCCGATCGGTCGCCGTCGCGGAATCGTTCGCCCACTCTCCCGGGATCCTGGAGGCGCTGAAGACCCCCCAGCCCTCCAAGGTGCTCCAGCCGCTCACCGAGACGGCGCGGCGGAGGGCCGGCGTCGACTTCATCGTCGTGATGGACACCCATGGGATCCGCTACACGCACCCGCTTCCCGACCGGATCGGGAAGCGGTTCGTCGGCACCATCGAGCCGTCGCTGGCCGGCCGTGTCCACCTGGAGAGCGTCCAAGGTCCCCTCGGCCACGAGGTCCAGGCGGTTGTCCCCGTCACCAACCCCAAGGGCTCGGTCGTCGGCCTGGTGTCCGCCGGTCTCAAGGTCGAGAACGTCACGCACCAGGTCAACCGGCAGCTGCCGATCATCTTCGGCTCCAGCGCGGGCGCGCTCGCCTTGGCCACCGGCGGCACATGGCTGGTCGCCAGGCGGCTGCGGCAGCAGACCCACGGCCTCGGCCCGACCGAGATGACCCGCATGTACGAGCACCACGACGCGGTGCTGCACGCCGTCCGCGAGGGTGTGGTCATCGTCGGTCCCGACGGCCGGCTGCTGCTGGCCAACGACGAGGCCAAGCGGCTGCTCGAGCTGCCGCGCGAGGCCGAGGGGCGGAAGGCCGCAGACCTGCCCGGCCTCGACCCGGGCACGGCCGAGCTGCTGGGCTCCGGCCGCACGGCCACGGACGAGGTGCACCCGGCCGGAGACCGGCTGCTGGTGGTGAACCAACGGCCGACCGACCGCCACGGCAGCCCCATGGGCACGGTCGCGACCATCCGCGACTCCACGGAACTGCGCGCCCTGTCCGGCAGGGCGGAGGAGGCACGAAAGCGCCTGGCCCTGCTGTACGACGCCGGCGTGGGCATCGGCACCACCCTCAATGTGGTGCGCACGGCCGAGGAACTGGCGAAGGTCGCGGTCCCCCGCTTCGCCGACTTCGTCACCGTCGACCTCGCCGACCCCGTACTGCGCGGTGAGGAGCCGGACGGCAGGGGCGCGGACATGCGCCGCACCGCCTTCACCGGCATCCGCGACGACCCCCCGCTCTACCCGCGCGGCATGCTGATCGACTTCGTCCCGTCCACACCCCAGGCGCGCGGATACAGCAGCGGTGTGTCGCAGGTGGTGCCCGACCTCTCCAAGGCGCCCGGCTGGCAGGCCCAGGACCCGCCACTGGCCCAGGCCGTCGTCGAGTACGGCATCCACTCGCTCATCGCGGTCCCGCTCAAGGCCCGGGGCATCGTGCTGGGCGTGGCGAACTTCTGGCGCTCGGAGAAGCCCAGGTTCGACGAGGAGGATCTGTCGCTGGCCGAGGAGCTGGTCGCCCGCGCCGCCGTCTGCATCGACAACGCGCGCCGCTACACCCGCGAGCACACCCTCGCGGTGACGTTGCAGCGCAGCCTGCTGCCCCGTGCCCTGCCCGAGCAGAGCGCCCTCGACGTCGCCCACCGCTACCTGCCCGCGCAGTCCGGGGTGAGCGGCGACTGGTTCGATGTCATCCCCCTTCCGGGCAGCCGCGTCGCGCTGGTCGTCGGCGACGTCGTCGGGCACGGACTCCACGCCGCAGCCACGATGGGGCGGCTGCGCACGGCGGTGCACAACTTCTCCACGCTCGACCTGCCGCCCGACGAGCTCCTCGGCCACCTGGACGACCTGGTGGGCCGTATCGACCAGGACGAGCCGGGCACGAACATCGGCGCGGGAGCCATGGGAGCCACCTGCCTGTACGCCATCTACGACCCCGTGGCCCAGCGCTGCACCCTGGCGCGGGCCGGGCACCCGCCGCCCGCGCTGGTCCACCCCGACGGCAGGGTGGAGTTCCCCGACCTGCCGGCCGGGCCGCCCCTGGGACTGGGGTCCATGCCCTTCGAGGCAGCCCAGCTGGACCTGGCCGTGGGCAGCCAACTCGTCCTCTACACCGACGGATTGATCGAGGACCGCACCCGGGACATCGACGTCGGCATCGAGCTGCTGCGTCAGGCCTTGGCCCACCCCGACCGGCCGCCGGAGGCCAGCTGCCAGGCGGTACTCGACGCGCTTCTGCCCGCCCGTCCGAAGGACGACGTGGCGCTGCTCATCGCACGCACCCAGGCACTCGGGCCGGACTGCGTCACCGAGTGGGACGTGCCCAGCGATCCCGCCGCCGTCGCCGGGATCCGCTCGGCCGTCACCGAGAAGCTGGACGAGTGGGGACTGTCCGAGCTGACGTTTGAGACAGAGCTGGTGCTCAGCGAGCTGATCACCAACGCGATCCGCTACGGTTCCGCGCCGATCCGCGTGCGGCTGCTGCGCGATCGCAGCCTGATCTGCGAGGTTTCGGACGGCAGCAGCACCTCGCCGCATCTGCGGTACGCGGCCACGACGGACGAGGGCGGCCGCGGGCTGTTCCTGGTGGCCCAGATCGCCGAGCACTGGGGCACGCGGTACACGGCTGCCGGCAAGGTCATCTGGGCCGAGCAGCCACTGCCCGCATCCGTGCGCGGCGAGGAGGGCGCGGAGCGCCCGGGCGCGGTCGACGCGGAGCTGCTGTGACCCGGCCCTGGTGTCCAGCGTTCGTGGCTCGCCCGGATGCCGTCCGGCACCTCCGGGTCGCGTACGAATTCCCGGTAGGCCTCGTCCAGGACGACGAGCACACTCTCCGGCACGCGGGCCAGGAAGGCATCCAGGTCGCGGGCGCGTACCGCGGTTCCCGTCGGGTTATTGACTGACCACCAGGACGACTCGCCGCTTGCCGAGAGGCTCGATCAGCTCTTCCAGAAGATCCGTCCCGCCGGGCGCCGATGGACGAATGACGAGGTGGCCGCGGAGATCAAGCGGAAGCACCCGGACATCAAGGTCAGCGGTGCGTATCTGTCGGCGCTTCGCACCGGTAAGCGCATTCGCCCGTCCATGGAACTCCTGGTTGCGCTCGCGGAGTTCTTCGGCGTTTCGACGGCCTATTTCCTCGACTCCGGGCATGCCGATCGCGTCAGCGCCCAGCTGGCCGCCTTGGAAGAGTGGAACCAGGCAGGGGTCCGCGCGGTCGCGCTGCGCGCCGTCGGGCTGCAGCCGGGGAGCCTGGCCGCGATCACGACGGTGCTCGACCAGATCCGGAAGCTGCAGGGGCTGCCTCCCGTGAAGGAGTAGCTGAAGGTGACGACATGACTCTGTTGGTGATCTTGTGTGGGGTGCTGACGGGAGGGCCGTGGGGTGCTTCGCTGAAGAGGTGTGGGGGGCTTCGGGTTCTGGGGGTGGGTGCGGTGTCGTTACGGCCGAGGAATTTTCAGCGGATTCCGGTGCGGACGCTGCGGACAGCACGGGCGGCGTGCCCGAAGGGCACTCCGGCGATGCTCATCCGGGACCGGCTCGATGTCCTGTTCGAGGATGACGAGTTCGCCGGGCTGTATCCCGGTGACGGCAGGCCGGGGCTGTCGCCCGGGCAGTTGGCGCTGGTGTCGGTGCTGCAGTTCGCGGAGAATCTGTCCGACCGCGCGGCGGTGGACGCGGTCCGCACCAGGATCGACTGGAAGTATGCCCTCGGCCTTGAGCTGGAGGATCCGGGGTTCGATCACTCGGTGTTGTGCGAGTTCCGGGCCCGGCTGGCCGGACAGGACGGCGCCGCCGATCGGCTGTTGCAGGTGATGCTGGACCGTCTGATGGAGGCCGGCCTGCTCAAGGTGTCGTACCAGAATGCCTTCAGCTGTTGCCGCGCGTGGCTGCCGTAGGAGTACGACCGCTCCAGGCGCGAGGCCGCCTGGCTGGTGCCGGCACCGGGGCCGAAGGTGAGGTATCCGGCGATCAAGGTCACGCAGGCGGCGAAGTACAGGAGGAGCCTTCGCGGACGGACGTAGTGGCGGATCACGGGATCAGGCAGCGAGCTGCCGCGTCGCCGGGCGCTCGTAGCGGCTGGCGTACGGGAAGTACGACTCCAGGAAGGCGTGGAGTTCATAGCTGATGCGTTCCTGCTGGTCGGCGGGGGTGTTGACATCGTTGAGGCAGAAGAAGTCGAAGCGGCGGGTGGCGAGCAGGTCGGCCATGCGGCCGGCCGCATCGGGCTGGGCGACGTCCACGTAGCGCAGCTTGAAGGATCCGGGCACGGCGCGACCGGTCAGGTAGGCGTGGTGGTGGTGCAGCGAGGCGGCCATGGCGATGTCGGTGGTGGCGCGAAAGCGGGAGCGGCTGGTGCGCTCGACGTCCTCGGCGAATCGCTCCTCGATGTCCCGCATGACGGACCGGATCTGCGGGTGCGGGGTGTGCATGAACTTGTTGACGGTGAACCGGCCGTGCTCGTCCAGGAGGAGCCGACGCACGTTTTTGCCGGCGGCGTTGGGTGCGGGCTCATCCGGATGTGGGGCCGCGAGACCCAACTGGAATGGGGAGAAAGGGAGCTTGGCGATTCCGTTGCCGTGGAAGAAGTGGTCGGCGGTGACGGGACGGCCGAGGAAGACGTCGTCGTTGAAGTAGAGGTAGTACTCGGACAGGCTATCGATGTGGTGGAGCTGGGTCTCGATGGCGTGGGAGTTGAAGACCGGCAGGGCAGTCGGGTCGCTGAAGATGTCCTTGTGGTCGACGATCTGAATGCCCGCAGCGCTGGTGTCCAGCCAGTCTGGGGTCTGGCCATCGGTCACGATGTAGATGTTCCGGATGAACGGGGCGTACATCTCCAGTGAGCGCAGGGAGTACTTGAGTTCGCCGTGGCTGGTGTAGCGCGAGGCGCCGGTCTCGCGGGCATGTATGCGGGCCTTGTCGCTGCTGCGGTAGGCCTCGCGCTTGGCGGCGAGGACGGGGTCACTTCCGTCGACCCAGGTGTAGACGACGTCGACCGGGAAGTCGACGGTGTCGATGCGGGGCTGGAGAAAGTGGGCCCAAGTGGGGTGCGCACGGCTGGATATCTCGCGGGTGGCAGGTATGAGGGCGTCGGCGGGCAGGACGTCGGAGACAGCGTTGGGGCGGGGGCCGACCAGGGCGCTGGAGAGCACGGCGGGCGGGGCCTGTGTGCGCAGGGCGGCGATCCGCTCGGCGGCGCGCTCGTCACCGCTGTCGCCGTCGGCGAGGAGGTGGTCCCCCTCGCGCCAGAACTCCACGTCGCAGCCCTGAGAGAGGTCGGCGAGCACCTGGTCAGCGGGGCCGAGCAGGATCACGCCGAAGCGGATGGTGTCCTGTCGTTTGAGGGCGGTGGGAAGGGCGCCGTCCGCGTACAGCGCGGCCTCGGCCGGCCACACCTCCTTGCCCGGCTTTATCGCGTAGAACGCCGTGTCCCCGTACAGCTCGCGCAGCGCCTCCAGCAGTGCCTTGCGGTCCCGCAGGCGCACGCCGACCACGTGCCGGAGCGGTGAACGGCCGGGAACCAGGAAGTACTCGACGCCCGCGTGCTCCAAGGCGTCTGCGACCAGGGACAGGTTCCGGGCCGATGCCTCGGCGGCCGTGAACGACTCCACCCGTCGCCCGAAGAAGGACCGACCATCGATGGTCACCTCCACCAGGTCCGCGTCGCCCTCCAGCAGCGCCTTGCGGCGGGCCGCGATCTTCTCGGCCCGCTCGCACTCGGCCTCCCGCCGCTTTCGCTCGGCCGCCTCCGCCTCGGTTCGGCGACGCCGCTCCTCGCGTTCCCGCTTCCGCCGATCGCGGATACGGGCGGGAAGCAGACGTTCTCCGGCGGCCTTCAAACGTGACGGCATGGCGTGTCCGGTTCTCTCTCTCCAGCGCGCACCCGGCGCCGGGGCTGCTGAGCCTGTGAGCGCCGGGTGAAACACGACAGCGGATTGAATCGTGTGAGGGTCTGTCTTCGATCGCAGATGGGTCAGACGTGGGATCCGATCCAGGCCAGGACCTTCTCTGGCATTCCCGGGATGTCGAGCAGGGCGCCGCCGTGGGCGCTGCTTCCCGCGACATTCTCGACGGTCACCCCGTCGGGGGACATGTCGTGGTCGACTTCCTCGGCAGCCTCCAGGTCGAGGGAGTGGCGGACCGGGATGAAGTCGCCCTCGGAGTGGATCAGGTACATGGGGGCGTCGTTGGCACCGGAAGCACGGTTCTTGACGACCATGTCCTTCCAGGTGTCCCAACAACTGGCGTGCATCGACGTGTCGATGTCGGCTGGATCGGCGTAACAGCGCGCGAGGATAGCGGCGGTGTCGCGTACCTTGCGTTCCTTGTCGCTGCTTGTGTCATGGTTGCCGTCGCTCCAGGCACGGTATGGGGAGGCGACAGGCGACAGACCGACCACGCCCTTGACCCGGCTGCCGCCGGATCCGTACGTGGCCACCGACGTGGCGATCTGACCGCCCGCCGATGAGCCCAGCAGCACAATGCGCTGCGCATCGAGGTCGAACTGGGCGGCGTGCGCTTTGATCCAGTCGATCGCTGCGAGCGCGTCGTCTCGCTGGGCTGGCCAGGGAGCGTCGAAGTTGAGCCGGTAGTCGACCGAGAAGGTGGCGTACCCGTTATCGGCGAACGTCCGGGACCAGGTGGCCCAGCCAGAGTCCTCGTACCAGTAGCCCCCGTGCAGGATGACGATCCCTGGCTGCGGGGTACCGGTCGCATTCCAGTAGGCGTCCAACTTCTGCCGGGCATGGGACCCGTATGAGTAGGTGACCTCACTGCGTGCGGTAGCTGCATGACCTGCCGGCGTGTTGACGGTCAGTAGTGCCGCGACCAGCGCGACACAGAAGGCGAGAGAGCCCAGAAGACGCCCCACCAAAGCCTGCCTCCCCGTGTGCAGACGTACATCGACAAGCGCGCACGCCCGAACTCCGGGCAGGCGCAATGAACGTGGGGGGAGCTCGAACGTCTGCTTGATCGAGCAAGCGAACTATTACGGGCCGTCAAATGGAATGTCAACGCGCGAAGGACGATGTGGGCCATTTGTCCGGATTTACGAGAGAGGTCGTGACCTGTGGGCATTGCTATTGCTATCGAGTGAACTTGGCATCTCTTTCGGCAAGTTGGGGTTGACAGGACTGCTGATCTTGCCCGTAACTTAGCCGCTGTTTAACTCGGTTCAGGGGGAACATTTACTGAATATTGGGGTGGGGTGTGTGCGCATACGCGTAGGCATGATCGGTCTGGCGGTGCTATCTGCTGCGACCTTGTCGGGCGGCTTGTCACCTTTCGGTGCGGCACCCGCGTCCGCCGCGACATGTACGGCGGAAACCGAGTCCGATTTCAATGGGGATGGCATTCGCGACACGGCGATCGCTGATCCGCTCGCGACAGTCAACGGTGCGCAGAGGGCCGGTCTTGTCCGCGTGGTTCTCGGCGGCGGCAAGGGGATCAGCGAAATCTCGCAGGCGACCGCGGGCATGAACGCAACGCCGGAGGCCGGGGATCACTTTGGTCTCTCGGTGGCCACGTACGACGCCGATGCCGACGGTTGCAGTGACCTGGTCGTGGGCGCGCCGTACGAGGACATCACTCAAGGTGGGGTCGACTTGGTCGACGCCGGCGCTGTCTACATCATCCATGGCACAGCTACCGGAATCGGAGCCGGATCGCCGATCGAGGGCTACTCCCAGCAGGGCTTCGACGCGAGCACAAGCACCGAAGCCTACGACTGGTTCGGCTATTCCCTAGCCGCCGGCAAGACATCCGCGGGCAAGCCCTTCCTGGCGATCGGCGCCCCGGGCGAAAACGTCGGCGATATCGCCGACGCGGGATGCCTCCACTATGTCCAGGGCACGACGAAGACGACGGCCAACGAGGATGACCCCGGTGTCCCCGGCACGGTTGAGGCGCATGACCGGTTCGGATACTCGCTCGCGGCCACTCCGCGCTACGTGGCCGTGGGCGCGCCGGGCGAGGCGATCGGTGACAAGACGTTCGCAGGCGGTGTGGCAGTGTTCAACCACACCATCGCCAACGGAGTGCCTACCGCTCTGGCCGGACTGGACCAGGACCAGCCAGGCATCAGTGGAACAGCGGAAACCGGGGACGGCTTCGGCACCTCGATCTCCCTGGTTCCCTACCGACCGTCCGGCGCCTCGTCGGAGACTGACGCTTTGCTGGCGATCGGCGTCCCGAACGAGGACATCGGCACCACCGCCGACGCAGGCCTGATTGAGATCCTGCAGATTCCCTCGTCGGGCGCGTACGCGGAGATCAGCATCGTTGACCGGGGCACAGTTGACGTCGAAGGTGACCCGATGGCCGGAGACTTCTTCGGACAGCGAGTCGCGCTGGCGAACACCAGCCCCGGAGCCGTGGGTACGGCCACGACCATGCAGCTCGCGGTGGGCGTCCCGGGCCACGACGTCACCGGAGCATCGGATGCCGGATCCGTGCACGTCCTCCCGGCTCTCGGAGCCGCAGGAACCGGCGACAAGATCCTTACCCGGGGCGCAGGCATCATCCCCGGAAGCGCTACGCAGCGGGACTTCGCCGGCATGGGCCTGTTTGCCTCCGCCACCGACCTGTACGTCGGCGTGCCCTACAGCAAGTCCGCAGGTGAACCGAAGGGCGTGGTGTACGTGGTGCCGTGGGCGACCATCAGCGGCGGCACGGGCACGGTGAAGACCCTGAAGCCCGGGGCCGACGGGATGCCGGACGCAGGCAAGGCACTCGGCACGGTGATCCGGTGAGAAAAGGTGCAAGATACCTCGAGGGTGGGGGAGTGAACACCAGCAGAGCGCGGCGCAGGAGGCGTCGGGCCACAGCCGTGACCAGCGTGCTGATGGCCGTTCTGGCCGCGGGACTCACAGGGCTTCCGACCGGTGCGTCGGATATCGCCCAGGAGGCGGCGGCCGCCGACAGCGGGACGAAGGCCGCTGTCAGCGAGCAGGCAGCGCAAGCTGCGGCGGCCAAGTCCGGTGACCGGGTGGAGGTGCTGTCCCTCCGGGACGAGCGTTCTGATACCTTCGCCAATCCGGACGGCACCTTCACCACCAGGCAGTACGTCCAGCCAGTCCGTACCCGCAAGAACGACAAGTGGGTCGACCTCGACTCAACGCTGTTGAAGCAGCCCAACGGCACCTACGCCCCCCGGGCCGCGACCACGGGCATGGCCTTCTCGGGCGGCGGGAACAACGTCTTTGCGACCATCGAGCGGACCGGCAAGACGATGTCCCTCTCGTGGCCGAAGAAACTGCCCAAGCCCTCGGTCGAGGGCAGCACTGCCACGTACTCGAACGTCCTGCCGGACGTCGACCTTGTCGTGCGTGCCGACAACGATGGCTTCTCCCACCTGCTCGTCGTGAAGTCGGCGAAGGCAGCCGCGAATCCTGAGCTGTCGACGATCGAACTCCCGGTAACCGCCCACGGCGTGGAGCTGGCGACGCAGGAGAGCGGCGGCCTGGTCGCCGAAGACAAGGCCGTCGGCGGGCCGGTATTCGAGGCCCCACAACCGATGATGTGGGACTCCGGTAAGGAGGCGCCCGCGTCGAAGACGCCTGAGAGCACGGCGAAGAAGACTTCGTACACCGCGTCGAAGACGGCCGCGTACACAGCCGTACAAATGCCCTCCGCCGACCGCGGCGGCGAGGACGCGGACAAGGGCAAGCCCGAGGACGGGCCCAAAGAAGGGGCCAAGGTCGCCGACGTCCGCCTCAAGGTGAAGTCCGGCGCTATGGTGCTGACGCCGGACCCCAAGCTGCTCAAGGGCGAGGACACGATCTACCCGGTCTACATCGACCCGGTGACCAAGACCTCCAGCCGCACCGGCTGGACGATGGTCTCCTCCTACTACCCGAGCGCGGAGTTTTGGAAGTTCTCCGATGACGAGGGCGTGGGCCGCTGCCCAGCGGACGTGTCCTACCGCTGCGCGAGCCCCGATGACCGGAAACGGCAGTTCTTTGCCATTCCGACGGCCTTCTACGAGGACAAGACCATCCTTGGGGCCGAGTTCGCCGTGACGATGGTGCACACCTACGACTCAACGGGGAAGTCCGTCGAGCTCGGCCGGGTCAACAGCTCAGGCGGTAGCGCGATCAGCTCCAGCACCAACTGGAGCAATCAGCCGTCGCTCAAGGAGACGATCGCCTCGCAGGCGCCGACGAACCCGGCAGGTTCGTGCACCTCGACCAACCAAAATGTGCGATTCAACGTCAAGAGCACGGTGCAGAAGGCGGCCGACAGTGGTTGGGACACCACGACGTTCCGCCTCAAGGCCGGTTCCGAGGACTCGTATGCGTACTGGAAGCGCTTCTGCGGTAACGCGCAGCTCGAGGTGACGTACAACCGCCCGCCGTACCAGCCGATGATGTCCGAGCTGTCGATGAACCACGGCGGCAGCTGCGAGTACGGGGCAGCCGAGGAGCACTACGCGGACGAGGTTCCGACGCTGAGGGCGGTCATCCGTGATCCTGACCACAACGATGTCGGTGGCAACACGGAACGGCTCCAGGCCAAGTTCAAGGTCTACTGGACCTCGGGTGGGGTGACGAAGACCTACTACCCGGTCGCAGAGGCGAAGCAGACGCACAGTGTCGAGAAAAACCCAGATATTGGATACGCCGTCTTCTCATACAAAGTCGGTACTGACATTCCCGGCGATGGTGTGGGTACCTTCAGCATCCCGCAGAATGTGGTCATCTCCTGGGAGGTCCAGGGCTTGGACGAGGCCTCGGCGGGCCCGTGGAGCAGCTCTGGTGACGCCGCCACTCGCTGTGAGTTCATCTATGACGCGACCAAGCCCAAGCCCCCCGTGGTCAGCTCCCCTGACTACCCGGATGACGATCTCTGGCACGACGGCGTCGGCGACTACGGCAGCTTCACCATGGACTCGCCGTCCACGGATGTGACCAAGTACCAGTACCGCTTCACAGGTCAATCGGGCTGGACCACGGTGAACGCGCCCTCCCCCGGCGCTGCGGCGACAATCCGCTTCATGCCTGACCGGGAGGGTCCGTTCAACCTGGAGACAAAGGCGGTCGATGGAGCAGGCCACACCCAGGAGACTGCGGTCGCACACACCTTCCTGGTAAACGATGGCCGGGCACCCAAGGTCGCCTGGTCGCTTGGTGATGCAGCGGGGTCCACTCAGGCTGCGGGATCGGCGGGCACGCCGGCGGCCATCGCCGGGTCCGGGGTGAGGTTTGGAGAGCCCGTCCCGGGTCGCCCGAATGAGACATCGGCTGCGTTGGATGGCACCGCAGGTGCTTACCTCGACGCCGGCCAGCCGGCTGTCGACACCAGCAAGACCTTTTCGGTCTCGGCATGGGTGACCCTTTCGGAGCTGCCCAGCGAATCGATGGCGGTGGTGAGCCAAGACGGTACCGCTGAATCTGGCTTCACTCTCGGCTACGACGGCGAGTCGCAGATGTGGTCGTTCCGGGCACCCGTCAGCGAGATCGACTCGCTGGGCTCCTGGAAGGTCATGGGCATCAAGGCGCAGAAGAATGTGCCCACACATCTGATCGGTGTCTATGACGCCGAGCGGGGCGAGATGGAGATGTACGTCAACGGATACCTCATCGAGGAGGACATCCAGCCCCGCCGTACTACCTGGAACGCTCGTGGCGGAGTCCAGATAGGGCGAGCCTTGTCACTCGACGGTTACCGGTACAACTTCAAAGGCAACATCGCGGATGTCGAGATCTACGACCGGGTCATCGCCAAGAGCGAAGGCAGCTTCGTGGGCGGCATTCCGCCCCACCAGCTCGCCTACTGGCCGCTGAATGAGGCCGCTTCGGGCAGCACTCCGGAGGTCTCAGGCGGCACGGGACTCACGCTGGCAGGCAACAGCTCCATCTATCAGGCGGACGACTCCTGCGACATAAATATCGAGCCGGAGTGCCCGCCGGTTGCTGAGCCGCTGAAAGGCGACGGTCACCTGGCGCTGAACGGCGCGACGGACTACGCGTCGCGCGGCAGCGGACTGCTGCCGGCCGAGGGAAGCTTCACGCTCAGCGCGCGGGCGAGACTGTCGTCGCCCACCGCAACACAGGACCAGACCGTTCTGGCACTCCCGGGCACGAACGCCACCGCGGTGGTGGTCCGCTACTCGAAGACGGCCGACCGATGGCAACTTGCGGTGACCGACAAGGACGCCACGGGAGCCGTCACCACAACGGCGGTTGACACGGCGGCACTGCCCAGCGCCGAGGGCGACGGAGATCATCTCGCGCTGGTCTACGACGCGCTGTTCGGCGAGGTCCGGCTGTACGTGAACGGCCAGCTGGCCGGGGCGCAGACCACTTGGCGCAACACCTGGGACTTCTCCAAGGCGAGCGTGCAGGTCGGAAGGAACCTCACGGGTGCGACGGGAAGTGAGTACTTCTCCGGAGCACTGGACGAGGTGCGCGTCTACCAGGGCGCTCTCGACGCGAGCACCGTCGCAACGGTGGCCGGGCTGCACTCAGGCTCAAGCCTGAGCGAGTCGTAGTCACCTCCACAGGGGTGGGCGGACCACTGGTTCGCCCACCCCTGCTCTTGTTCTCCACCCCCCATGTCATCGCTCCGCGCTGGATTCAATCAACGGACCGGAGAGTCATGTCCATGCCCTCATGGTGGAGGGGCCGGAAACCATTCCGGCGACGCTCCACCCAGCGCCGCGTCACCATCGCGGTCGGTGTAGCGCTCACTGTCGGCTTGTTGCCGCAGTACGCGCCGTCGGCCGTGGCCAAGGGGCTCGAGCGTCCTGGTCTGCAGGACCTCGGCAACCCCGTACGCGGCAAGAACGCCAAGTACAAGTCACACAAGTCCAATCCCGCCGAGAACGCAAAGGTGAAGAGGCCGGCCAAGGTCGTATGGCCGAAGTCCGGCGTCGATGAGATACGGCTCGGCACGAAGGCGGCGAAGGCCGACGGTCTACCGCTGAAGGTCGGGCGGCCGAAGAAAGCCACCAAGGCAAGGCCGTCCCCCGCCTCCGTCAAGGTCGAGGTCATCAGCCGCAAGAAGTCGACGGCCGCAGGCATCGACGGTGTGCTGCTCAAGGTTGCCCGTACGGACGACAGCGATAAGCAGGGCATGGCCCGGCTGCAACTGGACTACTCCGGTTTCGCCGACGCCTACGGCGGCAACTACGGCTCCCGACTGAGTCTCGTGCAGTACCCCGAGTGCCTGCTCACGACGCCGAAGAAGAAGCGGTGCTCGACCCCGCGTGAGCTACCCAGCAGCAATGACGCCGACGACCAGACCCTGAGCGCGGACGTGTCGGTGGCACCTTCGAAGGAGGGTGCCCACACGCAGCTGATGAGGGCGGGGACGAGCGCGACCTCCGGCTCCACCACCCTCCTCGCGGCAACTGCCGGGGCGGGCTCGGACCAGGGCACCTTCGGAGCGACCTCGCTTTCGCCGTCCGCGGAGTGGAGCGTCTCCAACTCCTCAGGCGCCTTCAACTGGAACTACCCGCTGCGTACGCCGCCGGTTCCCGGCGGACTCACACCGTCGATGGACTTGGGATACAACTCCCAGTCCATCGACGGCCAGACTGCGACTACCAACAACCAGGGCTCCTGGATCGGCCAGGGCTTTGGCTATGAACCGGGCTTCATCGAGCGCCGCTACAAGGCCTGCGCGGATGACGGCCACGCCGACACCAACGGCGACCTGTGCTGGGGCAACTACAACGCCACCATTCAGATCGCCGGTGGCCCCTCGGGGGAACTTATCTGGGACGACGCGACAGGTGACTGGCGCGTCGAATCCGACAACGACTCCAAGGTAGAGCGCCTGACCGGCGGGGCCAACGAGGACAACAACGGCGAGTACTGGCGGATCACTACGACCGACGGCACCGAGTACTACTTCGGCCTTGACCGCTTGCCTGGTTGGACGACCGGGAAAGAGGAGACGAACTCCACCTGGACCGTCCCTGTCTACGGCGACGACTCCGGAGAGCCCTGCTACAACGCGACATTCGCCGATGCCTACTGCACCCAGGCCTGGCGCTGGAATCTCGACTACGTCAAGGACCCGCACGGCAACGTGATGTCCTTCTACTACGGCCGGGAGACCAACTACTACACCCAAGGCCTGAAGACCACGGAGAACGGTAAGCCGTACATTCGCGGCGGCTATCCCAAGCGCATCGACTACGGCCAGCGCGACGGTCAGGTCTACACCACTGCTGCTTCTGCACGTGTGGTCTTCGAGACCGACGAGCGCTGCACCGGTGCGGCCGCGGACTGCGAGCCGGGAGACCTCACCGATGCCACGGCCTCGCGCTGGCCCGACGTCCCCTGGGACCGCAACTGCGAACCCAACACCAAGTGCGAAGGTCAGAACTCTCCGACCTTCTGGACGCGCAAGAAGCTGAACAAGGTCACCACGCAAATCCGCTCAGGTGCCGACTACAGCGACATTGACTCCTGGAAGCTCACCCACCTGTTCACCGACAACGGCGACGGTTCCAAATCGCTGTGGCTGAACAACATCGACCACACCGGACTCGCCGGTGGTTCCACGGCCTCGATGCCATCCGTGGAGCTTCTCGGCCAGCAGCTGCCGAACCGGGTGGACAAGGCGGGCGACAACATCCAGCCGATGAACCGATTCCGGCTCTCGGCCGTCGACAACGACACCGGCGGCCAAGTGGACGTCATTTACGCAGCTGCGGACTGCACCGCTGACTCCCTGCCTGCCACCGACTCCTCCACGAAGCGCTGCTACCCGGTCAAATGGAATCCGCCGGGCGTGACCGATCCGATCACCGACTGGTTCCACAAATACGTCGTTGACCGAGTAGTCCAGACCGACCTGACCGGTGGCGCGCCGGACATGGTCAGCACCTACGACTACCTCGGGGACGCCGGTTGGAAGATGCCGAAGGCCGACGGCATCAGCGACGACAAGTACCGCACACGCAGTGACTGGCGCGGCTACGGCAAGGTACGAGTCACCAACTCCGACGGCACCGTAAGCGCGGCCAACGCACGTACCGAGCACACTTTCCTGCGCGGCCTCGACGGCGACCCAGTCATCGACTCCGAAGGCGGCTCGCATCCCGACACCGATGAGCTGTCCGGCTTCGAGCTTGAGACCATCGCCTACAACGGCGCGTACACCGCCGACAAGATCGTCACCAAGAGCATCAACACACCGTGGACGCATACGACGGCGACGCGGGTGAGAAGCTGGGCCACCACCAAAGCCTGGTATGTCCGCCCGGAGACGACCAGCACCTACACGGCGCTCGAGGGGGGCGGCTGGCAGGAGACCAAGAGCACCACACGCTACGACGCCACACACGGGCGAGCCACCGAGGTCGACGACTACGGCACAGTCGGCGACGGTGGCGACAACCAGTGCATCCGCACCAGCTACGCCGACAACACGGCACAGCACATGCTCGCTCTGGTCTCCCGGGTGGAGCAGGTGGCCGTGTCGTGCGGAGACTCTGTCGACCGTAAGACCCAGGTCATCTCCGATGACTTGACCTTCTACGACGGCAAGGGGCTCGGCGAGGCACCGGCCAAGGGTGACACCACCAAGGTCCAGAGGCTGGCCTCGCACGACGGCACCACGGCCACGTACCAGACCGTCACCGAGAGCCTGCCGACGGATTTCGACGCCTACGGTCGCTTCACGAAGGTGACGGACGCGGCGGGCAATGCCACCACCGTCGCCTACACCGAGACCGACGGTCTGACGACGAAGAAGACAGAGACGAACGCGCTGGGCTGGGTGACCACCACCGAGTATGCGCCGGCGTGGGGCGTGCCATCGGCGCAGGTCGACATGAATGGCAAGCGCACCGACGTCGGCTACGACGCGCTGGGCCGTCTCACCTCGGTGTGGCTGCCGGACCGGCCGAAGGCGTCTGCCTTCACCCCTTCGATCAAGTACAGCTACCTGGTCCGCAAGACCGCTCCGGTCGCGGTCAAGACCGAGAAGGTCGAGAACGACGGCTCGTACGGCGTCGAGTACGCCCTGTACGACGGTCTGCTGCGGCCCCGCCAGGAGCAGACCGAGGGACCCGACGGCGGCCGGATGGTCGCCGACACCTTCTACGACGGTCTGGGCAACATCGCCAAGGCGAACTCCACCTACTACACAACCGGCGCGCCCAGCGATCAGCTGTTCAACGCCGTCAACGGTGACGTCGACGCCCAGACCCGTATGGAGTACGACGGCGCGGGCCGCAAGACCGCGGAAATCTTCCAGGTCGCGGGCGAGGAGAAGTGGCGCGCCACCTACTCCTACGGCGGCGACCGCGTACACGTCGACCCGCCCGCAGGCCAGACGCCGACGACCACCATCACCGATGGCCGCGGCCGTACCACCGACATCCGCCGTTACAAGGGTGACAAACCGCTGCCCGGCGGTACGACGGCCGACTACGAGGCGACCCGCTACACCTACACCCCGGCCGGTCAGCTCAAGACCGTCAAGGATTCCGCGGGCAACACCTGGTCCTACTCCTACGACCAGCGCGGCCGGAGGATCGAGGCCAACGACCCGGACACGGGCAAGTCGACGTTCACGTACGACGCACTCGACCGGATGACCTCCACGACCGATGCGCGCGGCAAAAAAATCTCGACCAAGTACGACGCGATCGGCCGCACCCTCTCCACGTGGGAGGGAGAACCGGACACCGGCACGAAACTGACCGTCTCGACCTACGACAAGCTTGCCAAAGGCGAGCCGTACGGGACGTACCGTTACGCGAACGGCGCCGTCCAGTCCAGCACGGTGATCGCCGAACTGGATGAGATGTACCAGCCGACCAAGACCCGCTATACCCTCGCGGGCACTGTCGCGCCGGAGCTCAATGCCACCTACGAGTTCTCGACTCAGTACAACCGTGACGGTACGGTCCAGTCCCTCGCCATCCCGGCCGCAGGCGGACTTCCCGCCGAGACGGTCTCCTACGTCTACGACGAGCTGCAACGCCCCACGCAGCTGAGGACATCGCTCGGCACCACGTACATCAACGCGGCTCGTTACGCCCCGACAAGCCAGTTGCAGCAGCTTGAGCTGACGACTGGGGGCGCGGCGGACAAGAAGACGTGGCTCACATACGAGTACGAGCGCGGTACCGACCGCATGACTCGTTCCCGGGTTGACCGCGAAGGTGCGTCCGCTGTCACATACGACGCGCGCTACACCTACGACGCGTCGGGCAATGTCACCGCCATCGCCGACAATCCCACTGGCGGCCAGGCCGATGTCCAGTGCTTCACCTACGACTGGGAGCGGCGGCTGTCCAACGCCTGGACCACGACCAATGCGTCGGACGGCGCGGTCGGTTCGGGCACTGGGAATGCGGCGTGCGCGAATGCCCCGACCGCAAGCACCATCGGCGGTCCGGCTCCGTACTGGCATTCCTTTGAGTACGACGCCTCGGGCAACCGCAGCCAGCAGATCATCCACGGCGTCGGCGGCGCAGGCGACACCACTCGTACCTACAGCTACGGCGACGCCGACCAGGACGGCACACCTGGCGAGGCCGGCGACGGCGGTCCGCACACGCTCACCAAGGTCGTCCAGGACGTCCCCGCCAGCGGGCAGAACCCGGCGGTCCACTCCCAGGACACCTTCACCTATGACGTGGCGGGCAACACCAACAAGCGCATCCTCAACGGCGACACCCAGAACCTGGACTGGGACGCCGAAGGCAACCTGATCAAGTCCACCAAGGGTACCCAGGAGGCCACCTTCGCCTACGACGCGGCGGGCGAGCGTTTCCTCCGCAAGGAGCCCACTGCGACGACGCTCTACCTGCCCGGCATGGAACTGCGGCTGGATGCGGCCAGCAAAGCGATCACGGCGACGCGCTACTACGGCCTCGGCGATCAGACGGTGGCCCTGCGCACCAAGGACGGCGTGCAGTTCCTCGCCGGCGACCACCACGGCACTGCCGAGATCGCGATCAACGCGGCGACGGGCGAGACGACCCGGCGGCGTATGGATCCCTTCGGCAACCAGCGCGGTGACGCCTCGAAGCCGTGGGTCGACGACAAGGGCTTCCTCGGCAAGCCGGTCGACAAGTCAACAGGGCTGACACATGTTGGCGCGAGGGAGTACGAGCCGGAGAACGGCCGGTTCATATCGGCCGACCCCGTAGTCGACTTCACTGACCCGCAGCAGATCAACGGCTATGGCTACAGCAACAACAACCCGGTGTCCTTCTCCGACCCGTCGGGTGAGTTGTACATCCCCCGTGCTCCCCAGTCCTTCCTGCCTGAGAGCCGTGACAGGTCCATAGCGTGGACGGCCAGCCAGGACGCCGAGTGGAGAGCCGAGGCACAACGCAAGGCGGCAGCCGCACGAGCCAGGGCCAACGCGGCCAAGCAGCGCGCGCTCATGGCAGCAAAGGAACTTGCCACGATCATTGCCGACGAACTCGGCCTCACCGATGCGCTTGACTGCTTCACGACGGGCAGCCTTGGCGCCTGCGGTGCGACGGCGCTGAACATCGCCGCAAGCTTCGTAGGCGGCATGGCCGGTAAGTTCGCGGCGAAATACGGCCTGCCGTGGAAGTGGGCCAAGGCTGCCGCGCTGGCCAAGCGCGCATGGGGTCTGCTCAAGAAGCTCAAGAACGGCTTCATGGCGTGGCTGAAGAACAGCAAGCGGGCCGAGAGGCTGGGAGAGGCAGCCGAGGAGGCCGCCAGCTGTTCGGTCAATAGTTTCACGCCGAAGACCAGAGTCCTGATGGCCGATGGCAGTACGAAGCCGATCGAGGACGTCGAGATCGGTGACAAGGTGCTTGCCACCGACCCGGAGACCGGCAGAACCAAGCTGGAAACGGTCACGGCCGAGATCAAGGGCAAGGGCACCAAGCACCTGGTCAAGGTCACTGTCGACACCGACGGCAAGAAGGGCAAGAAGACCGCTTCGGTCACCGCGACCGACGGCCACCCCTTCTGGGTTCCCGAACTGCGTGCCTGGGCGAACGCCACCGCCCTACACCCGGGCCAGTGGCTCCGCACGAGCGCCGGAACGCATGTCCTGATCACGTCGGTAAAGCGCTGGACCCAGCACGCTGCCGTCCACAACCTCACGGTCGCGGACCTCCACACGTACTATGTGCTGGCGGGGAAGGCGCCGGTCCTGGTGCACAACTGCAATAGAGCCGGTTTGGATTTCACCGATGCTGAGAGGCAGAAGGTTTACGACGCCAACGCCGCGAAGAATGGCGGCGAGTACAGGTGCGATTACTGCGGGCAGAAGGTGGAGCGGCGGGGATCGCGAGATGCCAATGGCAACCCCGTCCCGGGAAGGCCCGACGACGCCCAGATCGATCACATCGAGCCGAGGGCCAGTGGTGGGCATGGCGGCGCGCATAATGGTGCAGTAGCCTGCCGTCGATGCAACAGGGATAAGTCCACAAAGACCATGGAAGAGTGGGACGATGAGCTCAGAGACTTCCTCGGCCCCTAGCGGCGGCGAGTCGGTGCCGGCGGGTAAGCCTGAGAGGCTGTACAAGGTGGCCTTCGACCTCCCCGACGAGACAGCCGATTGGGCCCATGCCTCTTCGGAACGGCTCTGGACTGGGAAGACATCCGTACAGATGGAGGTCCAGGTTCGTAACACTCCTTTCTATGTGAAGGGAATCGCCTTCGGGGACATTGTGCGAGTCAGAGCTGATCACGAGCGCAGAGAGCTCGTGTTCGAGGAGTTCGTGTCGGAGGCCGGGCATTCGACGGTCCGCGTCATCATCAATGATGACGACGCGAGGGACGAGATTGACGCCATGCTCCACAGCTTTGATTGTTCCTGGGAGATCGATACGACGGGCTACTTGTGGGCAATCGATGTGCCGCCGCATGTTGATTATTCGTCCATGAGAGTTGCGCTCCTTCATGTTGCCGATGAAGGGAAAATCGGCATCGAAGAGGGTGCTCTCGCCAGAGCGCATCGCGATGGGCTCGGATTGCCAGAGTCTGATCGTTAATCGGGTTCACCAGAAGCCCCGCCGGATTTCATTCCGGTGGGGCTTCTGGGGCGTTTGACGGCAACGGTGACGGCAACGTCAGCGGACAGCCGCCACGGCGGGTGGGTCGTCAGTGCCGTCGTCGGTCGCATCGAGTGCGTGGCCCAGGGCGTCGATGGCTTGGCGTTGGAGTCGGAGTCTCACGTGGGCGTAGACGCCGGCGGTGACGCCGATGTGGGCGTGACCCAACAGCTCCTTGATCACGACGAGGTCGACGCCCTGTTCGAGGAGCAGGGTGGCGGTCGAATGGCGGAGGTCGTGGAAGCGGATGCGTCGGAGTCCGGCCCGGTTGAGGAAGCTGCGGAAGCGGCGGGTGAGGTTGGCAGGGTCGAGAGGTCCGCCCGTCGGTGTGGTGAAGACGAGGCCGCTGTCGCTCCAGTCCGTTCCTGCCGTCTCGCGTTCCTTGTCCTGCCGTCCTCTCTGCTCCTTGAGGGAGCGGAGGCATTCGGCCGGGAGGGCGATGCGGCGTTCGGATGCGCGGGTCTTGGTGGGAGTACCGAGTGCACGTAGGTCACGGTCGAGGGGGACAGCCGTTTCTGGCAGCACTCGCCGACCGCGCAGCACTTCTTCCGCTCGGTGTCGAGTCCCTGGGTGCAGCACTGGCAGGTGGTGCGGATCTGGTCGAGGAAGGTGCGGACGTCTTTGGCGGTGAGGCGGGCGATCTTCTTGGTGCCGAGTCCGGGGATGAGGTGGAGGCGGACGCAGGCGGCGTAGCGGGTGTGGGTGTTCTCGCGGAGCCGGTGGACGGCGACGCTGCCGAGCCAGTAGGTGAGGTAGTCGCCGAGCGTGCTGTCTGCGGTGGCGACGGGCAGTCCGCGGTTGCTTTCGGTGATCTTCTCGGCGAGTTTGTCGGCGGCTTCCCTCCGCGTGCTGCCGTAGACGCGGACGCGTTTGCGGGTGCCGTTGGCGGCGAGGACGTAGCCGGCGGCTTCCCAGCGGCCGTCCTTGCGCTGGTAGATGGTGCCTTCGCCGTTGGCGCGGGCCTTTTTGCGCTTGGGGGCGGTCATCGGGTGGCCTCTTCCAGGTGGCGCTGGACGTAGTCAGCGAGGGCGTGGGCGGGGATGCGGCGGGCGCGGCCGATGGTCAGCGAGGCGAGGCGGTGGGTGCGCAGGAGGTCGTAGAGGGCGGAGCGGCCGATCTTGAGGCGGGCCACGGCCTCGGGGACGGTGAGGAGTTCGTCGTCACGCACGAGTCGCTACCTCCTGTTCGCGTGTCGGGCCGCCGCCGATGAGGGCGGCGAGGCGTTCGAGGTCGGGTGTGAGGCCGGTGCCGTCGTAGGCCCAGTGGGCGAGCACGAGGGTGGCCGGGGAGGGCGGAAGGGTGTGGCGGCGGTGCCAGGCGGCTCGGGCGGCCCGGAGGGCGCCGAGGGTGGTGGAGTAGGCGCGGGTCTTGGTGGAGAAATGGCCGCGGAAGCCGAGCATGTGGGCCCACTTGCGCAGGTTCAGGTGCTTGAGGTCGTCGCGGTTGCCGAGGGCCCAGGCGGTGCGGATCATGCGGGCGGCGTGCTCGGGTACGGACTCGAACCAGAGGTCGGTGATCCTTTTCAGCCGGTGGTCGAGGGTGCCGGTCGCGGCTTCGGTGCCCTTGGTGGTGTACTTGGCGACGTATCCGGCGACCTTTGCCCTCGGTGATCGTGGTCCCGCCCTGGAAGGCGGAGGACTGGATGATCCTGGTGTCGATCTGCTCGCCGAAGGCGAAGGAGCGGGCGCGGCCGTTGATCCCGGGCCCGTCGATGTGGGCGCGGGT